>NZ_JASCXP010000084.1:0-21178 GCF_030010695.1 Nocardia sp. CC201C | reverse complement strand
GTGTGTGCTGAAGGTCCGCTTGCCCCCGCCGAATACCCGAGCGTCTACGACGTGATCCGCCTGCGTCGGGATGTGCGCGCGGAGTTCACCGGCGAGGTGGTCGACGACGCGACCCTGCTGCGCATTCTGGATGCCGCGCATCGCGCGCCCAGTGTCGGCAATTCCATGCCCTGGGATTTCGTGGTGGTGCGGGACGCGGACACGCTGCGCACCTTCGCCGACCACGTGGCCGACAAGCGGCGGGCCTTCCATGAAGCACTGCCCGAGGATCGCGCCCGAACCTTCGACCCGATCAAGATCGAGGGCATTGTCGAGTCCGGAACCGGCATCGTGGTCACCCACGATCAGGCCCGCGGCGGCACCCATGTGCTCGGCCGCGCCACCGTCCCCGAAACCGGTCTGTACTCCACGATTCTCGCAATCCAGAACCTGTGGCTCGCCGCCACCGCCGAGAGGGTCGGCGTGGGCTGGGTGAGCTTCTACGACACCCCGTACCTCGCCGACCTCATCGGCGTCCCCGACGGGGTCAAGCCCGTGGCCTGGCTGTGTGTGGGACCGGTACGCGAATTCCAGCAGGTTCCGGATCTGGAACGGTTCGGCTGGCGCGACCGTCGCCCACTGGAGGCGGCCGTGCACTGGGAGCGTTTCACCGACGGCGCGGAGCGAACCTGAGCGTCCAGCGCCCCGAAAACTCCTGTCTCGGAACACAACCGGCGCATAGCTAGCGCGATCGGCAGCAGCCGGACGGAGATCAGCGAGACCTGAGGGAAGTTCTCATGAAGCGGTTTGCCGTCACGACCGCGATGGCCGCCGCGCTACTGGCGGCCGCACCCGTCGCCCAAGCCGACGCCGACAACGCAGACGTCCGGCCCGTGGTCGGCTCGAACTGCATTCCGGTCTACGGGTTCAGCGCGGCGGCCTGCCAGCCGGGCACGCTCCTGGACTGGCTGAAGTTCCTCGCCACGGGATCGGCGGGTATGTCGTCCCACTGATACCGGCGGTCCGGGGTCGACCCTGATCGACCCCGGCGCGGAAGGACTACCGGCTCAGACCCTTTCCAGCACCGCCGACGCACCGATGCCGCCCGCCGCGCAGATGCCGAGCAGGGCGGTGGACTTGCCGGTGCGGGCCAGCTCGTTGGCCATGGTGGTGACCATGCGGGCGCCGGTCGCGCCGAAGGGGTGGCCGAGGGAGACCGAGCCGCCGTGCACGTTCAGGGTGGCCGGGTCGATCTCACCGACGGCGGTGTCGCGGTCCAGGCGGGTCTTGGCCCAGTCGGTGCTGGCCAGGGCCGAGACCACGGACAGGGTCTGGGCCGCGAACGCCTCGTGGATGTCCACCAGGTCGACGTCGGACAGCGCTATCCCGGCCTTGTCCAGGGCGCGCGGCATGGAGATGGCCGGGCCGATGAGCACCTGATCGCGCGGGTCCACGCTGACGTAGCTCCAGGAACGGAAGGCGGCGAGGGGTTCGAAGCCGAGTTCGCGGGCCTTGTCCTCGCTCATCAGCAGCACCGCGGACGCGCCGTCGGTGAGCGGGCTGGCATTGCCCGCCGTGACGGTGCCGTCCTTCGCGAAAACCGGTGCGAGGGTGGCGAGCTTCTCGACACTGGTGCCGGGGCGGACCAGCCCGTCGCGGGTGACCGTCTTGCCCTCTGGCGTGGTCACCGACAGCACCTCGCTGTCGAAACGCCCGGAGTCGATGGCCGCGGCGGCCCGGTGGTGCGAGCGGACGGCGAACTCGTCCTGCGCGGCACGGGTGATGCCGTGGATGCGCGCCATCTTCTCGGCGGACTCCCCCATCACCTCGCCGGTGGTGCGCTCCTGGATCTTGGGGCGGCGCGGCACGATGTCGACGAACGGGGCGAGCTGCGCGACCGCCGCGAGATAGTCCTTCGGCTTGGGTTTGCCCAGGGCCAGCGGGGCGGCGGCGTGCACCACCTTCTGCGGCAGCTTGACCTCGGCATTGCTGGTGGAATCGGAGCCGCCCGCGATCATGATGTCGTACTCGCCGCGCTCGATGGCGGCCGCGGCGGAGGTGACGGCCTGCAATCCCGAGGCGCAGGCGCGGGTCACCGTGTAGCCCTCGCAGCCGGGGTCGAGTTCCAGGTCCAGGGCGATCTCGCGGGCGATGTTCGGCGCGGCGCCGGGCAGGATCACCCCGCCCCACACGATGGCCTGCACGGCCGCCTTGGGCAGCCCGGTGCGCGCCAGCAGTCCGCGGACCGCGGTATCGGCCAGATCGATGGAATCCATCCGGGTGTAATCGGAAAACGCCCTGACGAACGGCGTCCGAGCCCCGGAGACGATGACAGCACGGCGAGCACCCTTGGTAGCCATGGGATTTCCTTTCCAGCGAATCCTGTGACCACCAACTTACTGGAAAGTAAGAAGAAAGGCGATACAGCATGTATCAGCAAGCGGCCGGGGCGCTGCGCCCCGGCCGTTAGCGGGTGGAAAACGCCGTTCTACTCAGCGAGCCGGATCAGGCCGTAGTCGAAGGCGTGGCGACGATAGACGACCGACGGTTGGTCGGACTCCTTGTCGTGGAAGAGGAAGAAGTCGTGGCCGACGAGCTCCATCTGGTAGAGGGCGTCGTCGACGGACATCGGAATCGCGGGGTGTGTCTTGGTGCGCACGATATGGCCGGGTCCCGCATACTCTTGGCCCTCGTCCACCGCCTCGGCGGCATGGTCGTGAGGCTTCGCGGCACCGTTCCCGTTCGACGAGGCGAACAGGGAATCATCGATGAGTCCGGCCGTGGCCTCCGCGACCGAAATGGGGGTCTTCTCCCCGTGGTGGACGCGACGGCGGTCCTTCAATTTGCGCAATCGGCTCTCGAGCTTCGCGACGACCGACTCGAGGGCGGCGTAGAAACTGTCGGCACAGGCCTCCGCCCGCACCACCGGGCCCTTGCCACGCGCGGTGATCTCCACCCGCTGGCAGCTCTTGCGTTGACGACGGTTGCGTTCGTGGAACAGCTCCACGTCGAAGAGGAAAATCGACGGGTCGAAGCGTTCCAAACGGGAAAGCTTGTCCGCGACGTGAATTCGGAAATGGTCGGGAACCTCGACATTGCGTCCCTTGACCACCACATCCGCTTTCATACCCTTGGGGGCATCGTCGGGGACAGGGGCTTCCAGCACCGCAGTGTCTGCGTCTTTCACTGAAGGTCGTGAAGAAGTCGTCACGCGTACCTCCCGGATCTGGCCGCACAATCCGCTCGTGCGGCGGGATTGAAACGTGTGCCGATCGAAGACTCGCTCGGCACGTGATGTCCGAGGCGCCACCTCCAAACTCTCGGTTCGGGTGTCTGATCGCGACGCTAGTACGCCAGCGATCGTTCCGCCAGTGTTCACGCTAATTTCTGTCAGTCAAGCTCGACAGGTCACGAACACGGCTCGGACCGGCACGCCCGCGCCGATCAGCGCGCGCACCGATTCGCGGGCGGTAACCCCGGTGGTCAACACGTCATCCATGAGCACTACCTCGGCATTTGCCGGAATCGGCACCGTGTGTCGGGACGGTCGGGCGGCGATGATCCGGCCGCGCAGGTTGTGCTCCCGATCGCCGGGCGACAGGCCGACCGAATCCCGCACACCCGGCCGCGTCCGCAACAGCCGCGCCATCCGGCAATCCGGCAGCCAACTCGCTGCGACGAGCGCCGTGCGCACCACCGGATCGCCCCCGCGCCGACGGGCGGCGGATCGGCGACTGGGCGCGGGCACCAGCACCAGCGGCCGTGTGTGGTCGCGCAACCGATCCAGTCCCCTGGCCACCGCCAATCCCAGCGGTTCGGCCAGCTCCCGGCGGCACTGCTCCTTGACGGCCAGCACCGCGCGCCGCGCCGGACCGGCATAGGGCGCCAGCGCCCAGCACGGCACCCCGGGATCGGCGCGGGGACGCGCCCGCACCGGTGGACCCGCCAGTGTCACGGCACACTCCGCACACCAGCCGACCCCACCCGCGCCGCATCCGCAGCACGTCCGCGGCAGCACCAGATCGAGCAGCTCCCCCATGCCCCCAGTGTCACCCGCCAGAGCCTTGCCCACCGGCGTTTTCACGCCCGAACGCCACGTTTGCCCGTCTAGCGGGGTGACACCGGTCGCCGCTCCCGACACCCGCGGGCGGACCACTCCTGTCAGTCGTCGCGGGCGGGCGACTCCTGTCGCGCGTCGCGGCGGGGCGATTCAGCCGGGCAGTACCGGAATGGCGTTCGCGCCCAGGCCCGGCACCACGCGCCAATAGCGTTCGCCGCCTTCGGCACTGCTGGTGAGCTCCATGACGTCGCGGGCGTCGGCCACGTACTGGCGGTCAGAGGACGCGGCCACCACGCGCAGCGGCGGGGTCAGGTTCTGACTCGTGACCGAGTTCAGGCCGGAACCGTCGATCGGCACGCGGACGATGGGATCGACCGTGCCCTCGCGGGCGATCATGATGCTGTCCATCTCGGTGTTCTGGGTGTACCAGTCCAGCGAGACCGCGGCGGTGCTCAACTCGGGCGCGATGGGCAGCGGCGCGGTCAGCGCGTAGCGGCCCTCGGGGCGCGGCTCCACCACGGCCAGATACACCTTGCCGCCCGCGATGAGGGCGGCGCGCACACCCGACGGGGAGATGCGCAGATCGGTAATGGGCAGGCGCGGGGTGAGCGCGCCGGTGGCGCTCGCCACCGGCGCGATCAGCGCGGAGATATCCACGTCCTGCACCGACACGTTTCCGCTGGCCCGGTCGTGCACGGCCCGGATGACCCGCTCCCCGTCCACCACAGCCCACGCCGAGGTGCCATCGGAGGTCCAGGACGGTCGGGTGATCAGGCCGCCCGTCGCCACCGGGAAGCCGGTGCCGTCATAGGTGCCGATGATCAGGGTGCGGCCCGGTTCCGGTTCGGGGCGACCGGAATCCGCGACCGCCGCGACCAACTGCCCGTCCGGCGACAGCCCCACCGATTGCAGGGTGCGGGTGGTACCGAAGAAGCCCGGCGCGGGCACGATCCCGTTGTCGGTGACCCGCACCAGCGAGCCGTCCCGCACCGCGTGCAGCCCAATGCGGTTGCGCGCCGCCTCGGACGGGCTCAGCGCTTCGACGTCCTGGCGGGTCCAGCCATTGAGGGCGTACCGCTCATCCAGGGGTTTTCCATCGGCGAGCAGCATGAACGGCCCGAAGATCTCGGCCTCCGACAGGGTGAGCACCACCTGTGCGGCCAGCACTTCCTTGGATCGCGCGTCCAGCCCTGCCGCGCCGGAGAAGTCGATGAGCACGCCGCCCGCGCCGACGCCCACGGCTTCCGGCTCGCCATTGGCCTTGGTGACCGGTCCGCGCAGACTGACCGGGCCGGACAGCACGTTCTTCACCGCGGGAGTGAGCGCGGGCTGCGGGCCCTCGGCGAGCAGACCCAGCAGTTTCTGCGTGAGCTGTTCCTTGGGCGCGGCGATCCAGCGCAGGTCGGGCACCATGACCGTCCCGTCCTGATTGCTGAAGTACAGCGCGTGCCGCCGGTAGGACTTGTTGAAGGCGCTGCGCTCGATCAGGACGCCGGTGGGCAGGTCGTCGATGCGCCATTCACCGTCGATCTTGACCAGTTTGACCTTGTCCTCGAGGGTGCCGTCGGCGACCCGGTAGGAGCCGTCGGCCTCGAGTTCGCCGATCTTGCGGGTGCGGATGACGTAGGTGGCGGTGTCCTCGGTGCGGGACTCCCGCAGCGTGTCCGGCTTCTCGATGATGGTGGTGCCCTCGGCGTCGTCCCAGTTGACCGCCGCCGCCGGGGTCAGGAACTGGCGCGCCGCCTGATGCCGGTTGGCCGGATCGGCGGTGGCCTGCACGAAGTCCTGCAACAGCGCCTCGGGCTCGCGCCCGACGATGGGCGGCGCCGGTTCGGTGCTGGTCGGCTGCCGGTCGAGGGTGCCGAGCGCCTGCGGGGCCGAGGAGTCCGGCAGCTGGGCACAGCCGACCATGCCCGACAGCGAACCGACCAGCACGGCCAGCAGCCCGATTCTGCGCAATCTCATGCTTTCCCGTCCCCTGACTCGGTGAGCACGCTGTCATCGGGACCGTCCGACCCCGAGCCGACCGCGCCCGCGGGCCGCTGGCGATCGGAATCGGCACCGGGATCACGACCGTGCGCGCGCCGGGACGCGGGGATATCCGGGTCGGCACCCGCCGCCGGGTCGGCGGGTCCGCCCGCCGATCCCCACGGGAACACGGCGCCCGCCGGGGCCGCATCCGCACGCGCGTCCGACGCGCCCCCGGCCGCCCCGTCGGCATCGTCCGACGCACCGAACGATCCGCGCGACGCACCGTCCGAATCGGATCCGCTATCCGATTCGGGCCGCCCGTCGGATGAACCGAACCGAGCACCCGCTGCGTGCGCCTGCCCCGCATCCGGACCGGGCGAAGTACCCGGCCCCTCCGGCCGAGCCTCGGACCAACCCGGCCCGTCCTCGGGTAAATCCGACGCCCGCTCGGCCGAACCAGCCGAGTCCCCGGACGCATCCGATCCGATCTCGGATGCACCGGACGAATCCGCCGACGAACCAGCGGAATCCGGCAGCGCGCGCGCACCGGGCCGGGTCGCCGACGAGCCGGACTCGCCACCCGGGGAATCCGACGCGTCCGAGGTATCCACGTCGATCTCCGAGAGCGCCTCGGAACCCGCGTGGTTCGTGCGGTGCTGATCCGGCGGAGCGCTCGTCGACGAGGTGGCCATGGAGTTCGGCGGAGTGGTCGTCGGGAGACCGGTGGTGGCCGCTGGCGTCGCCGACGAGCCGGTGGCCTCATCCGGGAGGCTTCCCGGCATATCCGGCCGAGGACCCGGCTCCTCCCGTCGAGCACCCGACGCGTTGGACTCGGGTCCCGGCGCGCCGGTGGCTGCCGTGGCCGGATCCGGTGGGGTGGTGGGGCTTTCCGGCGGAGCCACCTGTTCTGTGCCGAGGTGAGGGAAGGAATCGGTGCGGTAGGCGGATTCGTCGGCCACCCGGGTCATGGGGCGGGTGGGGACGTCGGGGCCCGCGGAGACGAATCCGGCGGCCTCGGTGAGGTTTCCGACCTCCGGGGGCGGGGGTTCGGCGGGCGGGCCGCCGCGGCGCTTGGGCGGTTCCAGGGGTAGCGGGCTGGCGCCGAGCTTGCGGCCGCGCACCAGGGGCAGGGTCAGGCGGAAGCTGGCTCCGACGCCGGTCTCGCCCCACGCCTCCAGCTTGCCGTCGTGCAGATTGGCGTCCTCGACGCTGATCGACAGGCCCAAACCCGTTCCGCCGGAACGCCGCACCCGCGAGGGGTCCGAGCGCCAGAACCGGTTGAAGACCATCTTCTCCTCACCGGGCCGCAGGCCGACGCCCTGATCGCGCACCACGAACGCCACCGAGTTGGCGTCGGCGTCCCCGCGCACCCGCATGAGCACCGGTTTGCCCTCGCTGTGGTCGATGGCATTGGCCAGCAGATTGCGCAGCACGCGTTCCACGCGGCGCGGATCCACCTCGGCGACAAGCGGTTCCTCGGGCATGTCCACCACCAGCTCGACGCCGGTCTCCTTGGCCAGATGCCGCACCGTGGACACCGCCGCCCGCGCGCACATGCGCACATCCAGCGATTCCACCTGGAGTTCGGCCACACCCGCGTCGTGACGGCTGATCTCGAGCAGATCGTTGAGCAGTCCCTCGAAGCGGTCGAGTTCGTTGACGAGCAGTTCGGCCGAGCGGGCCAGCGCCGGATCGAGGTCGTCGCTGGAGCCGTGGATGAGGTCGGCGGCCATGCGCACCGTGGTGAGCGGGGTGCGCAGCTCGTGGCTGACGTCGGAGGTGAAGCGGCGCTGGAGGTTTCCGAACTCCTCGAGCTGCGTGATCTGGTTGGAGAGGCTTTCCGCCATCTCGTTGAAGGCCATGGCCAGGCGCGCCATATCGTCCTCGCCCCGCACGAGCATGCGCTCCTTGAGGCGGCCGTCGGCGAAGCGGCTGGCGATGCGCGCGGCGGATCGGATGGGCAGCACCACCTGTCGCGTCACCAGCGCGGTGATGGCGGCCAGCAGCACGAGTAGCACCACGCCGCCGATGAGCATGGTGCCGCGCATCAGCGACAGGCTGCGTTCCTCGCTGCTGAGCGGGAAGACGAGATAGATTTCGAGCGAATCGATCTCGGCGGAGGGACTGCCGATGATGAGCGCCGAGCCGCGGCGGCCCTCCGAGTCGGTGATGGTCGCGAACTGGTAGCTCACCTGATTCGATTGCACGAAATGCCGGAGTTCCGGCGGGATCTCCTGAATCGGCCCCGCGGTGAGTTCGCGGTGATTGTCGCCGTACATGGCGAGCGCGGAATCGTAACTGCCCGCCGCGCCGCCACTTCCGCCGCTGGTACTGCTCCCCGCGGACAAGGCGCGGCGGGCATCGTCCAGCCGCACCAGCGGGGTACTCGAATCATGCACACCCGAGAGGGTGGATTGCACCGTATTGCGCGCGCGGCTCATCTCCTCGACGGCCGCGTTGATCTTCGCGTCCAGCAGTCTGTCGGTGATCTGGGAGGTGAGCACGACGCCCAAGATCGTGATCACGATCAGCGACAGGGTGAGTGTGGACACGACGACGCGCAATTGCAGCGAACGCCGCCAGATGTGGCCCAGTTGCTCTCCGAGATTGCGAAACCAGGCCACCACCGCTGCCAGCCACCGCTCGACGCGGTTTCTGGAGCCAGCGATCACGGCGGTCCGGCCTTGTAACCCACGCCTCGTACGGTGAGCACGATCTCAGGGTTCTCGGGATCCTTCTCCACCTTGGCGCGCAACCGCTGCACGTGCACATTGACCAGGCGGGTATCGGCGGCGTGCCGGTAACCCCAGACCTGTTCCAGGAGCACTTCACGGGTGAACACCTGACGCGGCTTGCGGGCCAGCGCCACCAGCAGATCGAATTCCAAGGGAGTCAGCGAGATCTGCTGTCCGCCGCGGGTCACCTTGTGCGCGGGCACGTCGATGACGATATCGGCGATGGAGAGCAGTTCCTGCGGCTCTTCCTCGGTGCGGCGCAGGCGGGCCCGCACCCGAGCGACCAGTTCTTTGGGCTTGAACGGCTTGACGATGTAATCGTCAGCCCCCGACTCCAAACCCAGGACGACGTCGACCGTATCGGTCTTCGCCGTCAGCATCACGATGGGCACGCCCGAATCCGCGCGCAGCACCCGGCACACGTCGATGCCGTTCATGCCGGGCAGCATGAGATCCAGCAACACCAGATCCGGACGTAATTCCCGGACCGCGGTGAGCGCCTGCGTGCCGTCGCCCACGACATGGGGATCGAACCCCTCGCCGCGCAAGACGATCGTGAGCATCTCGGCGAGCGCCATATCGTCGTCGACGACCAGAATCTTCGGCTTCATAAGTACTATGTTGTCACCCTTCCGGCTCTGTTCGGGTCGCCTCGCCGACAGTCGTGATTACTCCGGCGCACATCCAACCCTATCCAGCAACAATTTCCGCGAGACGCGCGGCAAGTGTTGCCGGATCGTCACCGCTCCGATGCACCCACCATGGTCCGCGCCACTGCGTTTCGGCGAGTTCGGAATAGACCTTAGCGGTGCGACGCTGTAGTCCACCGTCTTTTTCGTAGGCGTCCAGCGCCCGCGCCGTGTCCGCTTCGCCGCGTTTGCGCGCGCGTTCCTCGGCCACCTCGGTCGGCACCGACAGCAGGACCTGCAGATCCGGGACCGGAAGTTCGAAACGGCCGAACTCCAAATCCGCGATCCAGCGGGCGATTTCACCCCGCGAATCCTGCTCCCGCCGGGCGGCCGAATAGGCCACATTGGAGGCGACGTAGCGGTCGAGCAGCACGATATCGTTGTCGACCAACAGCTTCGACAATTCGTCGCGGGCATCGGCCCGGTCGAGGGCGAACAGCAGCGCCATGGCGTGTACGGAGGCGGCGACGTCGCCGTGGCCACCACGCAGCGACTCGGCCGCGAGGTCGGCGTGCACGCTGCGGCCGTAGCGCGGAAAGGCCAGCGTCGCCACCCGCAGGCCACGCGCCCGCAGCGCGGTCACGACGGCATCGGTGAGCGTGCGCTTGCCAGCGCCGTCCAGACCCTCCACCGCAACCAACGCTCCCATGGCCGCGAGAGTACCGAATGCCGGCGACAACGGTGCGGGTGACCGGACAACTCACCGCCGCGACCACTTGAAATAGCTACGTGATTGCTACCATCCCCGGTCATGACCTCCCTCCACGCCAGGTCCACGACGACACGGACGGTCGCCGCCCTCGGCGTCGCGGTGGCCGCCCTAGCGCTGACCGCCTGCGGTTCCGACGACCCCGACTCCACCGCGCCGACCACCTCCGCGGCGAGCGCCGCGGCCGACCCGAATCGCCCCTTCGACCTGCAGGCACATCGCGGCGGCCGCGGGCTGACCATCGAGGAGTCACTGCCCGGCTTCGCCAAGGCCATCGAATTGGGCGTCAGCACACTGGAACTCGATATCGTGCTCACCCGGGACAAGGTGCCGCTCATCTGGCACGACCCCGAGATCGAGGACGAGAAGTGCTCCGACACCGCCCCCGCCACCCCGGACGACCCGCAGTACCCGTACGTCGGCAAGCTGGTGCACGACCTCACCTACACCCAGATCCAGACCCTGGACTGCGGTAAGCGGCTGGCGGACTTCCCCACCGCCCAGGAGCTGCCGGGCAATCGCATCGCCACCCTGCCCGAGCTGTTCGACCTGGTGAAGACCTATCCGGGCGCGTTCGAGGGGCTGCGCTACAACATCGAGACCAAGATCGAGGCGGAGGACCGCGACGAATCGGCCACCCCCGAGGAATTCGTCGACGTCATCCTGGCCGCCGTGGACGCGGCGGGCGCGACCGACAAGGTGGAGATCCAGAGCTTCGACTGGCGCAGCCTGCCGCTGGTGAAGGCGAAGAACCCGGCCGTGCCCACCGTCGCCCTGTACGACGACTCCACGTTCACGGCGGGCAGCGCGTGGCTGGGGCCGATCCGCTACGAGGACTACCGCGACGATCCGCTCGCCGCCGTCAAGGCCCTCGGCGCGGATATCGCCTCCCCCAGCTACGTCAACCCCTGGGACAGCGACGCGAAGCTCGGTGACGCCGGTTTCACCCTCGTCACCGACAGCGCGTACGTCCGCCGGGCACACGAACTGGGCCTGCGGGTGGTCCCCTGGACGGTCAACGACAAGGCGACCCTGGCGGCGGTGATCGACCAGGGCGTCGACGGCGTCATCACCGACTACCCCGACCGGGCGCGCGAGGTGATGCGGGAGAAGGGCATGCCGCTGCCCGCGAGCTACACCCGGTAGCACCGGCCTACGCGAGCGGCCCGAAAACCCGGTTGGGCCGGTCATCGGATCGATGACCGGCCGAATCGTCGTTCTACCCCGGGTGTCTCACGCCGCGGCGCGAAACCCGTCGCGGCTCAGTACCGGTAGTGCTCCGGCTTGAACGGGCCCTCCACGTCCACGCCGATGTACTCGGCCTGGTCCTTGGTGAGCTTGGTCAGGGTGCCGCCGAGGGCCTCGACGTGGATCTTGGCGACCTTCTCGTCGAGCACCTTGGGCAGGCGGTAGACCTCGTTGTCGTACTCCTGCGGCTTGGTCCACAGCTCGATCTGCGCGATGACCTGGTTGGAGAAGCTGTTCGACATGACGAACGAGGGGTGTCCGGTGGCATTGCCCAGATTGAGCAGACGACCCTCGGACAGCACGATGATGGACTTGCCCGAATCCGGGAAGGTCCACAGGTCGACCTGCGGCTTGATATTGAGCCGGGTCGCGCCGGAACGCTCCAGGCCGGCCATGTCGATCTCGTTGTCGAAATGGCCGATATTGCCCAGGATGGCCTGGTCCTTCATCGCCTTCATGTGATCGAGCAGGATGATGTCCTTGTTGCCCGTGGAGGTGATCACGATATCGGCCTCGCCGATGGCCTGCTCCACGGTCACCACGTCGAAACCGTCCATCAGCGCCTGCAGCGCGTTGATCGGGTCGATCTCGGTGACCTGCACCCGCGCGCCCTGACCCGCGAGGGACTCCGCACACCCCTTGCCGACATCACCGTAACCGCAGATCAGCACCTTCTTGCCGCCGATGAGCACATCGGTGCCACGGTTGATGCCGTCGATGAGCGAGTGGCGGGTGCCGTACTTGTTGTCGAACTTGGACTTGGTGACCGAGTCGTTGACATTGATCGCCGGGAAGGACAGCTCACCGGCGGCGGCGAACTGGTACAGCCGCAGCACGCCGGTGGTGGTCTCCTCGGTGACACCCTTGACCGACTCGGCGATCGCGGTCCACTTGCCCTTGTCGGTCTCGAACCGCTCCCGCAGCAGGTTCAGAAACACCGTGTACTCGGCGGAGTGGTTCTCGTCGGCGGGCGGGACCACACCGGCCTTCTCGAACTGCGCGCCGCGCAGCACCAGCATGGTGGCGTCGCCGCCGTCGTCGAGGATCATGTTCGCGGGCTCGTCGGGCCAGGTGAGCATCTGCTCGGCGGCCCACCAGTACTCCTCCAGGGTCTCGCCCTTCCAGGCGAAGACCGGGGTGCCCTTGGGCTCGTCCACGGTGCCGTGCGGGCCGACCACCACGGCCGCGGCGGCGTGGTCCTGGGTGGAGAAGATATTGCAGGACGCCCAGCGCACCTGCGCGCCCAAATCGACCAGGGTCTCGATCAGCACCGCGGTCTGCACGGTCATGTGCAGCGAACCGGAGATCCGCGCACCCCGCAGCGGCTGCACGTCGGCGTACTCGCGACGCAACGCCATCAGGCCCGGCATCTCATGCTCGGCCAGGCGAATCTCCTTGCGGCCGAACTCGGCCAGTGACAGGTCCGCCACCTTGTAATCGATCCCGTTGCGGACATCGGGGGTCGCGGTCTCGCGCAGTCCTTTCGCAATTGTCACGACAGTACCTTTCGTTCCCGGTCGGCGGTCGTATCGGTCAGCAGCGCGGCGAGATCGTCGGCCGCGTCGGAGCCGTAGGCGGCGGCGAGGCGTTCCAGCGCGGTATCGGGGCGCCACGACCAGCCTTGCGGCCCCACCGATTCCAGGACGAGTACGGCCACGAGGCAGCCGAGTTGGGCGGCCCGTTCCACGGTCGCGCCGCGGCCACGCGCGAAGACGAATCCCGCACGGAAGCCGTCCCCGACGCCGGTGGGGTCCACCTTGGCGGTCTCCGGCACCGCGGCCACCCGCACGCTCGGACCGCCGGTTTCGACGATCTCCACGCCGCGCTCGCCCAGCGTGGTCACCCGAGTGCGCACCATGGCCGCGATATCCGCCTCCGCCAGACCGGTTTTGGTGCGCAGCAGGCCCCACTCGTATTCGTTGGTGAACAGCAGGTCCGCACCGTCGAGCAGGGCGCGGATACGCCCGGCGTCCAGGTAGGCGAGCTGCTGGGACGGGTCGGCGGCGAACGGCAGACCGTACTCGCGGCACTCCTCGGTGTGCCGCAGCATGGCCGCCGGGTCGTCGGCCCCGATGAGAACCAATCCGGGCCGACCGTAGCGCGCCGACAGCTGGGCCACCGAGATGCGTGCGGCCCGCGCCATGGCTCCGGGGTACATACTGGCCAGCTGTGCCATATCGGCATCGGTGGTGCAGACGAACCGCGCGGTGTGCAGATCGTCGTGGGTGCGCACGCCGCCCAGGTCGACCCCGGTCGCCGCGAGCGCGCGACCGTACTCGGCGAAGTCGCCGCCCACCGCACCGATCAGCAGCGGCCGGTCGCCGAGGCGGCCGAGCGCGTAGCAGATGTTCCCGGCGACGCCGCCGCGCCGGACGACCAGGTCGTCCACCAGGAAACTCAGCGACACGTGCGAAAGGTGTTCGGGCAGTAACTGTTCGGCGAATCGCCCCGGGAAGCGCATGAGGTGGTCGGTGGCGATGGAACCGGATACGAAGATCACGCCACCGCCTCCTTCAGTTCGGCCACCCGATCGGTGCGCTCCCACGGCAGATCCACGTCGACGCGCCCGAAATGCCCGTAGGCGGCGGTGGGGCGGTAGAGCGGGCGCAGCAGGTCCAGATCTCGGATGATCGCTGCCGGCCGCAGATCGAACACGGACTCGATGGCCCGTTGGATATGCGCCGGATCATAGTTCTCGGTGCCGAAGGTCTCGACGAAGAGGCCGACCGGCGCGGCCTTGCCGATGGCGTAGGCGACCTGCACCTCGAGCCGGTCGGCCAGACCCGCCGCGACGGCGTTCTTGGCCACCCGGCGCAGTGCGTACGCGGCGCTGCGGTCCACCTTGGACGGATCCTTGCCGGAGAACGCGCCACCGCCGTGGCGGGCCATGCCGCCGTAGGTGTCGACGATGATCTTCCGACCGGTCAGGCCGGCGTCGCCCATCGGACCGCCCAGCACGAAGGTGCCGGTCGGATTGACCAGCAGCCGCACCTCCCCGATGTCCAGATCGGCCACGCCGAGCCCGGCCAGCACATGGTCGAGCACATGGGCGCGCAGATCGGCGGCCAGCTCACCCTCGGGGGCGATGCCCGGTTCGTGCTGTGCGGAAATCACCACGGTCTCCAGCCGCACCGGCCGGTCCCCGGCGTACTCGATGGTGACCTGGGTCTTGCCGTCGGGGCGCAGATAGGGCACCACGCCGCTCTTGCGGACCTCGGCCAGCCGACGGGAGAGCCGGTGCGCCAACGCGATCGGCAACGGCATCAACTCCGGGGTGTCGGCACAGGCGTAGCCGAACATCAAGCCCTGATCGCCCGCGCCCTGCCGGTCGACGAGGTCGTCGCGTCCGTCCACCCGCGCCTCGTAGGCACGGTCCACCCCCTGCGCGATATCCGGCGACTGGCTGCCGATGGACACGTTCACCCCGCAGGTGGCACCGTCGAATCCCCGTGTGGAGCTGTCGTATCCGATCCCGAGGACGGTGTCGCGCACGATGCGCGGCACATCCACCACGGCGGTGGTGGTGACCTCCCCCGCCACGTGCACCTGTCCGGTGGTGACCATGGTCTCCACCGCCACCCGCGCGCCGGGGTCGCCGGCGAGCAGCGCGTCGAGCACCGCGTCGCTGATGGCGTCGCACATCTTGTCCGGATGGCCCTCGGTCACCGATTCGCTGGTGAACAGGCGGCGGGCCGCTGTCGATCGCACCATGGTGGTCTCCTATTTCCCGATGGTTTCCGGCCAGCGCAGCGTCAGGCCCGCGTACACATAGCGGCTGGCCTCGATGGCCAGCAGCATGACGTTCTGGCCGGCGCGCACCCGCCCGGTGCGCAGGCCGTCGTCCAGGGCCAGCAGCACCGCGGGCGATCCGGTCGCGCCGACGTCGGCGAGGTTCTCGACGACCAGGGTTTGCAGCAGATCGAAATCGGCCTGCGACAGCCCGGCGTCGGCGAATTCCCGCGTGAAGTACTCCGCGTTGCCCTCCGGAAGGACGCACGCCCCGATCTCGTCCAGGCGCAGGCCGGAACGATCCAGCAATTCCCGCAGCGCGGTGACGAACACGCGCGGGCCGTACTCGGCCACGCCATTGGCGTCCAGCGCGATATCCATGAGCCGCTTGCGCTTTCGCTGCTCGTGCACCGGAATATCGGTGCCGCCGCCGATCACCCGCATACCCGGCGCGCGGTGGCCGCCCAGGCAGGCGTTCACATAGCCGTAGCGGCGTACTCCGGCGCCGCTCCCCCCGCGCAGCACCACGGCCGCGGCTCCGTCGCCGAAGTTGAACAGCGTCAGCCGATCCCGCATGCGCACGGCATCGGGATCGCGGCCCAGAAACATCGGGGCGAGCAGCGGTGAGATGGCCTCCGTGCCGATCACCACGGCGGTGCGATGGGTGCCGTCCGCCAGTTGGCGGAACGCGATATCCAGAGCCTGCACCGCGCCGACGCAGCCGGCGCGCACCTCGATCAGCGCACAGCGCTCCAGGCCCAGGTGCTCCTGCACATAGCTGGCGGAGGTCGGGAGATGGAATTCCGGACTGGCCGTGGACACCACGATGAGGTCCACTTCCGCCGGCTCGATACCCGCTTGGTCCAGGGCGCGCCGTGCGGCCGCCTCGGCCATCCGGCTGTTGCCGGTCAGGTGCGTGCCGTCGGACGGATCGATCATCCAGTGCCGGTGCCGTACCTGGATGCCGTCGAGCACCTCCGCGGGCAGGGTGCCGACGAGCTTCTCGAGCTGATCGTTGTCGATGGGGTCGCCGGGCAGGTACGAACCCGTCCCCGCAATGGTGACCTGGTGGTCGGTCATGGCGTGTACTCCGTTCCCGGGGTGAAGACCAGACTGAGATGGGTGCCGCCCAGCGATGAGCTGTTGACCAGCGCCGGGCCGTCGAAGCGCGTGGGCTCCGCGAAGGCAAGGGCGGCGCACAGGTGGGCTCCCGCGCCGACCGGTTCGCCGAGTACCCGCTTGGGCTGTTCGACGCGCGTGGTGTCGGAGCGGAACCGCTCGATGGCGGCCAGCTCCGGATCGTCGACCGTGGGCAGGCCGCCGGCATTGGCCCAGATAGCCTGGACCGCACCGGATTCCAGCCCGCACTCGGCGGCGGCGGCCCGCATGGCCCGCTCGACGCCGCCACCGCGCAGGTCCCAGCGCCCGATGCCCGCGCCGTCGAAGGCGGTGCCGTAGCCCGCGAAGGTCGCCAGCACCCGCGCACCGCGGTCGCGGGCGAACGACTCCCGTTCCAGCAGTAGGGTCACCGCCCCCTCTGCGAGCAGGTAACCCGACCGGCCGGCGGTGGCGAACAGGGGGATGCGCTCGTAGGCCCGCCGCGCGAAGGGGCCGAGCACGTCGGCGGCCGGGCACAGCAGTGCGTCGGCGGCACCGGAGCGCAGCAGGTCGTAGCCGACGCCCAGGGCACTGGCTCCGGCCGCATGTGCGGCGGTGAGCGTCGAGGTGGGGCCGCGCACGCCCAGCAACATGGACACTTGGCCCGCGGCGGCGTTGTAGACGGTATTCGGAAAAACCGCCGGATTCCCATCGGTCACACCGGATTCCAGCACCGGAACGGTGAACCGCTCCAGGCTTTCCACCGGGCCGAGCCCGGTGCCGAGCACCACGCCCACCCGGTCGGGGTCGTGTGCGGCCGGATCTAGTCCGGCGTGCTCCAGCGCCATCGCGCTGGACGCCACCGCGAGCACCCCCAGCCGGTCCATCCGCCGTCGCTGCTTGGCCGTCAGATGCGCCGAGGCGTCGAAGTCCAGCGGCGCCATCGCGAAATCCACTTCACGGGAACGCGGTTCCGATCCGGACCGGTACCTGCGCACCAGTTCCTCCGGTGAGGTCGCACCGGGCAGAATGACCCCGATACCGGTGACGACCACGCGATCCACTCCGGTCCGAGACGCCGGGGACGCCACCCGGCCTTCCCGCCCGTACACCACCGTGGCATTGGCTCCGGCGAAGGCGAAGTTGTTCGACATCGCCACATCCATGGGCAGCCGCCGCGCGACATTGGGCACCGCCTCCAACCCGCATTTGGGATCGGGTCCGGTGAATCCGGCAGTGGGCGGGGCGATCTGGTCGCGCAACGCGAGCACGGTCGCGATCGCCTCCACCGCGCCGGCCGCACCGAGCAGGTGGCCGATCATGGATTTGACGCTGCTCAGCGCCACCTTCTCCGCTGCCGGTCCGAACGCCCGGCGCACGGCGTTGCTCTCCGCCGAATCGTTCTTCGGGGTGCCCGTGCCGTGGCCGTTGACGTAGCGCACGTCGGCGGGCGTGACGCCACTGGCGGCGAAGGCCGCGGTGAGCGCCCGCGCCGCGCCCTCGCCCTCCGGATGCGGCGCGGTGGGGTGGTGGCCGTCGGCGGACAGCCCGTAACCGAGCACTTCGGCCAGCACCGGCAGGCCGTGCCGCACCGCCACCGCATGCTCGACCAGCACCAGCATGCCGCTGCCCTCACCGAGTGAAAGCCCTTGCCGATCCTTGGAATACGGTGCCGCGGGCACCGGTGAGAGCGCTTCCAGGCTGTGGAAGCCCGCGAAGACGGTCTCGTTGAACGCGTCGCTGCCGCCCACCACCATGACATCGGCGCGATCGGCGCGGATGAGTTCCACGGCGTGGGCGACGGCATGCGCACCGGCCGCGCAGGCGGTGTTCACCGACAACACCGGCCCGCGCATCCCGAACACCGCCCCCACCGCCTCGGCGATGGTCTGCGGCTGGATCATCAGGTACTGCCGCCACGGCGGGACGCGCCCGTCCCGTTCCGCCCGCCACGCCTGCTCCAGGCTGCGCAGGCCGCCATTGCAGGTGCCGATGACCGCACCCCAACGGGTGGCCGGGACACCGTCCGCGTCGGCCCCGGACCGCCGCGGCCGCAGCCCGGCGTTGCCGATCGCCTCGGCCGCCGCCGCCAGCGCGAATTCCACCACCGGATCCAGATTCTCGTCCGGGTCCCGGTCCTGGTCGCGCCACGGGGTCACCTCACCACCGAGCCGGGTGCGACAGCCGGTCAGGTCGAGTCCGCGCACCGGGCGGATGGCCACCGTCCCGGCCAGGAATCCGCGCCACATGGCCTCGACACCCGGCCCCTGTGCGGTCACCGCGCCGACACCACAGACGACTATTCGCTTGGGAGCGTTCATGGTCGATTCACCTCGCTGTGCTGAGGGCCAGGGCGACCGCCTGGCCTTCGAAACCGCGGGCCAGCGCGAGCGCACCGGTCAGCTGTCGTTCTCGGGGACCGTCGGGAACGTAGTCCAGGTCGCAGTCGGGATCGGGATCGTCGAGATGGGCCGTGCCCGGTATCACGCCGTGGTACAGCGCGAGAGCGGCCACCGCGGCGTTCACCGCGCCCGCACCACCCACCAGATGCCCGGTCTGTGGCTTGATACTGCTCACCGCCGTCGCGCGGGCGTGCGCGCCCAGAGCGGTGTGCAGGGCGCGGGTCTCGCTGGTGTCGCCATCACGGGTGGCGCAGCCGTGCGCCGCGACGTAGGAGATGTCGGCGGGAGCGGCGCGCCCGTCGCGCAGCGCGTGAGTCACCGCGCGCGCCAGCCCGCGGCCACTCGGATGCGGTGCGGGCGGTCGATGGCATTCGTTGCCCGCGCCGAAGCCGGTGAGCTCGGCGTAGACGCGTGCGCCCCGCGCCCGCGCCGCGCCCCGTTCCTCCAGGACCAGCACCGCCGCGCCCTCGCCCAGGATCGATCCCGACCGTTGCCGATCGAAGGGGCGGAACGCCGCCGCCCCCCGGTCGTTGTCGGTGGACAGCACGCCGACGCCGTCCAGTTTGGACATCGGCCACCAGTTGGTGGCGTCGTCGTAGCCGCCCGCCAGCGCCAGATCGGCCTCCCCCCGGCGAATCGCCCGCATGGCCCGGCCGATGGCGGTGGCGCCGCTGTCGGCGGTACCCGCGTAGAACGAGTTGGGGCCGCGGATACCGAAGCGCTGCGAGACATGAAACACCGCCGCCGGTTGCAGTCCCTCGACGAAGAACAGCGGGGCCATGATGGATCCACCCTCCCGACCCAGCCGCTCCAGATCCGGTTCCCCGTCCGGGCGGTGGATGCGGGTGATGTTCGCGATGAGGTCCTCGAGCCGCGAGATCTCCTTGTTCCCACCGAGATACAGTCCGGCGCGCGGTCCCAGTTCGGTCTCGGTGTCCAGTCCCGCGTCCGCCAGCGCCAGGCTCGCACCCGCCAAGCCGAGCTGGTCACCGCGGTTGAGCATGCGCAGCGCCTTGCGCGAGGCGTAACGCAGCGGATCGAAGCCGTCGATCTCGGCGCCCAGCCGGGTGTGCAGCGGACTCGGATCGTAGGCGGATAGCACGCGAATTCCGCTGCGCCCCTCCAACAGTCCGCTCCAGGTGCGGGCGGCGTCCGGTCCGAGGGCGGTCAGCAGCCCGATGCCGGTGACCACCACCCGTCGTCGTTCAGTCATGGAAATCCTCTGTGCTCGGGCCGAGGCGCAGCAGCGCCACGGTGGCGGCACGGCGGCCGTCCACCTCCGCCACCGCCTGGCAGTCGAAGCGATCCGCGGCCGCCTCGGTGGCCGCGACGGTGATGCGGATCTGGTCGCCGGGCTCGATGTAGCGGCGGAAGCGCGCGCCCCGCAGCAGGACCGGCCGCACCAGGCCGGGCGGCGCGATGAGCGTGGCCACCGCGTACACGCGGTCGAGCAGCAGCACGCCGGGCAGCACCGGAAAACGCGGGAAGTGGGTGTCGAAGACCGGCAGCGTCATGGGCACGTTCACCAGCGCGACCGCGCGGCGTCCGGGTTCGGTCGTTTCAACCCGGTCCAGCAGCGGGGGCGTCACGGCGCACCGCCGATCACCAGACTGGTGTTGGTGCCGCCGAAGGCGAAGGCGTTGATCAGCGCCGCCCGCACGACCGCGGGCCGGGCAGTGCCGGGCACGTAGTCCAGATCCATTCCCCGACCGGGCGTTTGGTGATTGACGGTGGGCGGCACCAGCGAGTGGCGGATCGCTCCGACGGCGGCCAGCACGTTCAGGGCCGCACCCGCGGCGGTGAGATGCCCGGCCATGGATTTGGGTGAACTCACCAGCAGCCGGTAGGCGTCGTCGCCGAAGACCTTCTTGACGGCCACGGTCTCGGACTCGTCGTTGCCTGGGGTGCTGGTGCCGTGGGCCACCACGTAGTCGATACCTTCCGGACCCACCCCGGATTCCGCGATCGCGCCCTCCATGACCTGGACCGCGCCATTGCCGTCCGGCGGGGAGTCGGTAATGCGCCAGGCATTGAGGGTGGCGGCGTAGCCCAGGATCTCGGCGAGAATGGGGGCGTCGCGGCGGCGGGCGGACTCCAACTCCTCCACGACGAACACCACCGCGCCCTCACCGAGCACGAATCCGGACCGGGTGGCGTCGAAAGGCCGGGAGGCCCGCGTCGGATCGTCCTCGTAGCCGGTGGCGAGCGCACCCAGCAGGCTGAACCCGAGCACGTCGAGCCAGCTGGTGAGGGAGTCGTAGCCACCGGCCAGCATCAGGTCGGCATCACCCTCCTGGATCAGCCGGTATGCCTCACCGATGGCGTGGCCCGAGCCGGAGCAGGCGGTGCTGATGCCGACCATCGGTCCGGTCGCGTCGAGGATCCGGGCCATGGCGGCGACCGGCAGGTTCTGGTTGCCGGTCAGGGTGAGGCTGGGCGCCTGTCGTTCGAAAACGTCCGGGCGACCGGTGGTCTCGCGGGCCCGGCCGATATCGACCAGTAGGCGCAGGTCCGGGCGGCCCACACTGCCGCCCATGGCCACCCCGCGCGCGTCGCCC
>NZ_JASCXP010000083.1:0-21181 GCF_030010695.1 Nocardia sp. CC201C | reverse complement strand
ATCCGGTGGTCGCCGAGGGCCGCCGCTTCTGCTGGCGCTGCGGCAAACCCGTGGGGCGAGCGACCCCGACCCGGCCGTCCACCACCGCGGGCACCTGCGAGACCTGCGGTGCGCCCTACGATTTCCGGCCCAGCCTGCATCCCGGCGACCGGGTGGCGGGCCAGTACGAGATCCAGGGCTGCCTGGCCCACGGCGGGCTGGGCTGGATCTACCTCGCCATCGACCGCAATGTCAGCGACCGCTGGGTGGTGCTCAAGGGCCTGCTGCACGCCGGGGACACCGAGGCGCAGGCGGTGGCGATGGCGGAGCGGCAGTTCCTGGCGGAGGTGGTGCACCCGAGCATCGTCAAGATCCACAATTTCGTCGAACACCCTGGGCCGGACGGCAATCCGGTCGGCTACATCGTCATGGAGTACGTCGGCGGGCGCTCGCTGCGCAATCTGCTCGACGCGCATCCCACCCCGGAGCGCATGCCGGTCACCGAGGCCATCGCCTATGTGCTGGAGGTGCTTCCGGCGCTGGACTACCTGCATTCGCTCGGATTGGCGTACAACGACCTCAAGCCCGACAACATCATGGTCACCGAGGACCGGGTGGAGCTCATCGACCTGGGTGCGGTCGCCGCCTTCGAGTCGTATGGAAACCTGTACGGCACCAGGGGTTTCCAGGCTCCTGAGATCCCCCGCACCGGTCCCACGGTGGCCTCGGACATCTATACGGTGGGCCGCACGCTCGCGGTGCTCACCCTGAACATGCCCATGCAGCAGGGCGCGTACTGCGACGGCATCCCGGACCCGGACGAGCAGCCGGTGCTGGCGCGCCACGAGTTCTTCCATCGACTGCTGCTGCGCGCCACCGATCCCGATCCCGCACGCCGCTTTCCCACCGCGCGCGTCTTCGCCAATCAGCTCACCGGTGTGCTGCGCGAGATCCTGGCCGTCGAGACCGGCACCGAGCATCCGCAGCTGTCCACCCTCTTCAGCCCGCCCCGAACCTGTTTCGGCACGGCGGAATACGTGGCGCAGACCGATGGCCTGGTGGACGGCCTGGAACGGGACACCCTGCTGCGCGCCCGAGACGTGGCGGCGGCACTGCAGGTGCCGCTGATCGATCCGGCCGACCCCTCCGCACCGCTGCTGGCCGGTGCGGCGCATCCGGAGCCCCGACACGCCCTCGACGAACTGCGCCACGCCCGCCAGCGCGCCGGAGCCGAACCCGGCGGGGCCCCGGCCAGTTTCGAACTGGAGGTGACCTTGGCCGAGGCGCGGGCGCATCTGGATCTCGGCGAACCGGCCGCCGCCCGCCTGCTGCTGGACCGGCTCGGCGACACCACCGCGCCGCCAGCCTCGGACTGGCGCATCGACTGGTATCTCGGGGTCGCCGAACTACTGGACCGCGACTACGAGCGCGCCTTCGGGCGCTTCGACGCGGTGCTCCAGGCGCTGCCCGGTGAGATCGCGCCCAAGCTGGCCCTGGCCGCCACCGCGGAACTGATTCTGCAGCACTGGGATTCCGACGATCCCGAACAGTGGCGCGCGTACGCGGAGAAGTACTACGCCACCGTCTGGCGCACCGACCGGGGCGTGGTGGCCGCCGCCTTCGGCCTGGCCCGCCAGCTCGCCGCCGCCGACGCCATCGCCGCCGCCGTCCGCGCCCTGGACCAGGTGCCCCCGGCCTCCCGCTACTACGCCGACGCCCGCATGACCGCCATCCTGATGCTGCTCACCTCCGCCCCCGTCGACGAGTTGGACGAGGCCACGCTGCACCTCGCGGCCGCCCGCGTCCAGGCGCTGCCACCGGGCGAGAGCCGCACCGGCCAACTGCGGGTGCTGGTGCTCGGCACCGCCCTGGGCTGGCTGCAGGCGGGCCGCACGCCGAAGTCGCCGGACGCCGAGATCTTCCGCGCCCCCTTCACCGAACGCGAGCTGCGCCGCGGCATCGAAGCGGATCTGCGCGCCCTGGCCCGCACCGCGCCCGGACGCAACCACCGTTACGCGCTGGTGGACCTGGCGAACGCGATCCGCGCGAAGTCCTGGATCTGAACCACGGCGGGCGATCGACCCAGCGCGCTACCCGAGCACGGTCCGAGCACAGCGGCGGCGGAAGTCAACAGAGCCCGTGTCGCGGCGGCTCCGATCGGGGGCAGCCGATCGAATGTGGAGCGGAACCGACGAGGGATGGTTCCGACCCGACCGTTGTGCGTGACGCGACACGGGCTCTGGTGAGCCCGGGACCGGAGGTTCCGGGCTCGGTAACCACTATGCCGGTCGAATTATGAGGGTTTCGTTAAGAAGCGGTTCAGAACAGGCACAGCGGATTCAGCCGACGAGTGCGGCGCTGGCGCGGGCAATGGCCAATTCCTCATTGGTCGGCACCACCAACACCGCCACGGGTGCGCCGTCGGGAGAGATGCGGCGGGCGGAGCGGTCGCGCACCGCATTGCGCTCCGGGTCGACCTCGATGCCGAAACCGGCCAGCCCCGCGAGCGCGTCGGCCCGCACCCGGGCGTCGTTCTCGCCCACCCCGGCGGTGAAGGTGATGGCGTCCACCCGGCCCAGTGCCACCAGGTACGCGCCGATGTAGCGGCGCAGCCGGTGGATGTACACGTCGTAGGCCAGTGTCGCGGCCGCATCGCCCGCGTCGATGAGGCGGCCGAGTTCACGGAAGTCGTTCACCCCGGACAGGCCCTTGAGTCCCGAATCGCGATTGAGCAGGTCGTCGACCTGCCCCACATCCATACCGGCGGCCCTGATCAGATGGAAGATGATGCCCGGATCCAGGTCCCCGGAGCGGGTGCCCATGACCAGGCCCTCCAGCGGCGTCAGCCCCATGGTGGTGTCCACCGCGCGCCCGCCGCGCACCGCCGACGCCGACGCGCCGTTGCCCAGGTGCAGCACGATCTGGTTGACGTCGGCGTAGTCGCGCCCGAGGAACTCCGCCACTCGGTGCGAGACGTAGTCGTGCGAGGTGCCGTGGAAGCCGTACTTGCGGATACCGTGCGCGGCAGCGGTCTTGGCGTCGATGGCGTAGGTCTTGGCGGCGGCGGGCAGCTGGTGGAAGAAGGCGGTGTCGAAAACCGCCACCTGCGGCACGTCCGGCAGCAGCGCCCGCGCGCTCTCGATGCCGGTGACATTGGCCGGATTGTGCAGCGGCGCCAGGGTGGACAGGTCGGCGATGGCCCGCACCACCTCGTCGGTGACGAGGGTGGGTTCGTAGAACACCTCGCCGCCGTGCACCACCCGGTGCCCGACCGCGCCCAGGTCCTCGGCGGCGAGGTCGTGGCCGCTCTCGGTGAACAGCTCGAACACCAGCCGCAGCCCCGCCGCGTGATCGGCGATGGGACCGTCGTGCTCGAATGTCCGTCCGTCGCAGCTGTGTTCGATGGTGGGTGCGCCATCGCCCACCGGCTCCCCGATGCGCTGCACCACGCCGGAGGCCACCACGGTGGCCGTATCCGGTTCCAGCAGCTGGTATTTGATCGAGGAGGACCCGGAGTTGATCACCAGCACCTTCACGACTACGCCTCCCGCTGGGCCTGGATGGCGGTGATGGCCACCGTATTCACGATGTCGGCGACCAGCGCACCGCGCGACAGGTCGTTGACCGGCTTGCGCAACCCCTGCAGCACCGGACCGATGGCTACCGCGCCCGCGCTGCGCTGCACCGCCTTGTAGGTGTTGTTGCCCGTATTGAGGTCCGGGAAGATGAAGACCGTGGCCCGCCCGGCCACGACGGAGTTCGGCAGTTTGGTGCTGGCCACCGTCGGTTCGATGGCGGCGTCGTATTGGATCGGCCCCTCCACCAACAGTTTCGGTGCACGCTCCTGCACCAGTTTGGTGGCGGCACGGACCTTGTCCACATCCGCGCCCGACCCCGATTCGCCGGTCGAATACGACAGCATGGCGATCCGCGGGTCGATGCCGAACTGGGTGGCGGTGCGGGCCGAGGAGACGGCGATATCGGCCAGCTGTTCGGAGGTCGGATCCGGTACCACGGCGCAGTCGCCGTACACCAGTACCCGATCCGCCAGGCACATGAGGAATACGCTCGACACGGTGGAGACGCCCGGCTCGGTCTTGATGATCTCGAAGGACGGGCGGATGGTGTGCGCGGTGGTGTGCGCCGCACCCGACACCATGCCGTCGGCCACCCCCATCTGCACCATCATGGTGCCGAAATACGAGATGTCGGTCATGAATTCGCGCGCCCGCTCCACCGTCATGCCCTTGTGGGCGCGCAGCCGCGCGTACTCCTCGGCGAATTCCTCACGCAGCGGGCAGGTGCGCGGATCGAGCACCTCGGCGGCGTCGATATCCACGCCTAGTTCGGCGGCGCGCCCGCGCACGGCGGTCTCGTCGCCCAGAATGGTGAGATCGGCGATCTTGCGCTGGAGTACGCGACCGGCGGCGCGCAGGATGCGGTCGTCGTCGCCCTCGGGCAGCACGATGCGCTTGCGGTCGGCGCGCGCCCGCTCGATGAGCTGGTACTCGAACATCTGCGGCGTGATCACGCCCGGCGTGCGAACCTCGATCTGCCGCAACAGTTCCGCCGCGTCGACCCGCTCCTCCATGAGCGCCAGCGCGGTATCCACCTTGCGGATGCTCGACAGCGACACCCGGCCGCGGGTCAGCGACACCGCCTTGGCTGTCTCGAAGGTGCCCAGCTGCGTGCTGATGATGGGCAGCTTCGGTTTCATACCGGCGATCAGGCGCGCGATGGTGGGATCGGGCAGCATGCCGCCGTTCATGATGATGCCCGCCAGCGACGGAAAGCCCGCCGCCTCATGGGCGTTCACCAAGGCCAGCAGCACGTCGGCGCGGTCGCCGGGCGTGATGACGGCGATGCCGTCCTCGAGCCGTTCCAGAATGTGCTCGGTGGTCATGGAGCCGACGATCACGCGCAGCGCCTCACGCTGCATGAGTTCCGGGTCGCCGCTGTAGATCTCACCGTCGATGGCGGCGCACAGCTCCTCCACGGTCGGCGCGGTGAGCAGCGGCACCTCCGGCAGCGCCCAGGACGGCACATCGCACACCTTCAGCGCGGCGGCGTCGGCTTCGAGCTGCTCGGGGTCGCAGCGGTTGGCGATGACCGCCACCAGCCGCGCGTGCTCGGCCTTCAACTCCCCGTCGCACAGTTCCACCACCTGGCCGAGTTCGGCGGAGGTGCGGCCCGCGCCGCGCACCACCAGCAGCACCGGAGCGCCGAGGTTCACCGCGATGCGGGCATTGAAGCGCAGCTCACTGGGGCTGGCCACGTCGGTGTAATCGCTGCCCAGAATGAGCACGGCATCGCAGTGCCTGGCCATCTCGTGGAAACGCATGACGATCTCGCTGATGGCGGCGTCCGGGTCGGCGTGCACCTGCTCGTAGGTGACGCCGATGGAGGACTCGTAGTCGTCATCGGCGGTGGAGTGCTCGAGCAGCAGTTCGAGGATGTAGTCGCGCTCGGTGGCCGACCGGGTGATGGGCCGGAACACGCCGACCCGCGGGGTGGTGGCGGCCAGCATCTGCAGTACGCCGAGCGCGATGGTCGACTTTCCGGTATCGCCCTCGGGGGCTGCGATGTACACGGTGGACGGGGCGGAAGCGGCCATGATCACGAGCTTAGCGGCCAGCGTTTCACGCCGCCGTTTGCCGGACCATAGCCTTAGGCTCGCGGACATGATCGGCGCATCCGGTCTCGATTGGGGACACGAGACTTTCCACAGCCTCTTCTGGATCGCCAAGGCATTCGCCATCACCGCACTCGTATTCCTGATCGGCGCGGCCGTCATCGTGCGATGCACCGACTGGGGGCGCATGTTCTGGCGCATCACCGGCGGCTACTTCACCGGACGGGAGAGCTGGCCCGCCTGGGCGCTGTTCGCCGTGGTCCTGCTGCTCGCCGTGTACAGCGTGCGCATGACGGTGCTGTTCACCTACTTCTACAACGACTCGTTCACCGCGTTGCAGCTCGGCGTGCAGGCCCTGGTGGACGGCGCGGGCAGCCCGGAGAGCGAGCGGGCGGCGGCGCTGTTCTGGCAGAGCCTGGGCGTATTCGGGGTGCTGTCGCTGATCCTCGTCGTGATGGGCGTGGTGTCGTACTGGTTGCAGCAGGCCTTCCACATCCACTGGTGGACCTGGCTGAACACCCGCTTTCTGGACGACTGGCTGGATGGCAAGGCGTACTACCGCGGCCGGTTCATCGACAAGACCGTCGACAATGCCGATCAGCGCATCCAGCAGGATGTGTACGACTTCGTGGAGGGGTCGTACGCGCTGTGCTTCGGCGGCAATGTCGGGCCGTACAGCATCAGCGGCAACGGTGTGATCGGGGCCGGGCTGTCGCTGGTGTCGTTCACGCCCATCCTGTGGCGCATCTCGGGCCCGCTGGACGTCTTCGGCGTCACCGTGCCCAGGGCGCTGGTCTTCGCGGCGTTCGCGTGGGTGGCCTTCGCCACGGCGGTGGCGTTCTGGATCGCCCATCCGCTGATCACACTGAACTTCTGGTTCCAACGCCGCACGGCCGACTACCGTTTCGCGCTGGTGCGGCTGCGGGAGAACGCCGAGAACGTCGCCTTCTACCACGGCGAACGCGAGGAGCGGGGCGGTCTGGACCGCCGGTTCGCGGCGGTGATCGCCAATATGTGGGCGCGGGTGTACCGGCTGCTGCGCTTCTTCGGCTGGAATCTCACCACCAAGCAGGTCGGCGGGGTGTTCACGGTGCTGCTGGTGGGGCCGCGGGTATTGGCCGGCACCGCCACCCTGGGCGAT
Source organism: Nocardia sp. CC201C (assembly GCF_030010695.1). Taxonomy (NCBI): domain Bacteria; kingdom Bacillati; phylum Actinomycetota; class Actinomycetes; order Mycobacteriales; family Nocardiaceae; genus Nocardia; species Nocardia sp. CC201C. The sequence goes on along the minus strand of NZ_JASCXP010000083.1, from coordinate 14,429 downwards.
CTGCAACAGGCCACCAGCGCCTTCGGTCAGGTGCAGGACGCGCTGTCGATGCCGCAGTCCTCGTATGCCGCGTTCACCTACTACCGGGCCACGCTGATCCGGCTGGACGGGCTGCGCGAGGCGGACCGGAAGGCGCGGGGGCTGCCGGTGATCGCCACCCGGGAGGCGACGGCGGGGCTGGAGCTCACCGACGTGCAGGTGCGCACACCCGATGGGACGCCGCTGATCACCGATCTGAACCTGCGGCTCGAGCCCGGTGACGCGCTTGTGGTGAAAGGCGGCTCCGGGGTGGGCAAGACGACGCTGCTGCGCAGCATCGGCCAACTCTGGCCGTACACCGAAGGGCGGGTGAGCCGTCCGCTGGGCGATGCCGCGCTGTTCCTGTCGCAGCGGCCCTATCTGCCGCTGGGCGATCTGCGCACCGCCATCACCTATCCGGCGGCACCCGGGATCGTGGACGACGAGACGCTGCGGGCGACGCTGATCACCGTGAATCTCGGGCACCTCACCGACCGCCTGGACGAGGAGACCGATTGGGCGTCCACCCTCTCGCCCGGTGAACAGCAGCGGGTGGCGTTCGCGCGCATCCTGTTGCTGCGGCCCGAGGTGGTGTTCCTGGACGAGGCCACCTCGGCGGTGGACGAGGGGCTGGAGTACACGCTCTACCACCTGGTGCGCACCGAGACGCCGGACACCGTGCTGGTCAGCGTGGCGCATCGCAGCACGGTGGACCGGCACCACACCCACCGGCTGGAGTTGGCCGGTGGCGGGGCGTGGAAGCTGTCGCCGATCGGGGCCGTGCGGGTGTGAAGGCGACGTGTGGGCCACGCTGGCGTGGTTCGGCGCGACGGCCGATGCCATCGCCCGCGGGCGCGCACACAGCGGCGAGCCCTGGTCGACGATCGGCGGGAACCGGGGTCGCTCGCGCGGGAGAGCCCGCTCAGCTCAGGGCACGCAGGCGCGGGGCCAGGTCGCGTTCGAACAGCTCCAAGAAGCGCTTCTGGTCGTGGCCGGGAGCGTGGAAGACCAGGTGGTTCAGGCCCGCGTCGGTGTACTGCTGGATCTGCTCGACCGCCTGGTCCGGATCGCTGGCCACGATCCAGCGCTTGGCGATCTGCTCGATGGGCAGCGCGTCGGCGGCGGCCTCCATCTCGATCGGATCGGTGATGGAGTGCTTCTGTTCGGGGGTCAGCGAGAGCGGGGCCCAGAAGCGCGTATTCTCCAGCGCCAGTTCGGGATCGGTGTCGTAGGAGATCTTGATCTCGATCATGCGGTCGAGGTCTTCGGCGGTGCGGCCCACCTTGGCCGCGCCCTCGGACACCGCGGGCATGAGCTTCTCGGTGTAGAGCTCCATGCCCTTGCCGGAGGTGCAGATGAAACCGTCACCCGCGCGGCCCGCGTACCGGGCGACGAGGGGGCCGCCCGCGGCGATGTAGATCGGGATGCCGCCCTTGGGCACGTCGTAGATGGACGCGCCGACGGTGGTGTAGTACTGGCCCTCGAAGTCCACGCGGTCGCCGGTCCACAGCGCGCGCATGAGATCGACGGCCTCCCGCAGCCGCGCGAAACGCTCCTTGAACTCCGGCCATTCGCCGGAGTAGCCGGTGGCGATCTCATTGAGCGCCTCACCGGTGCCCACACCCAGCATGACGCGCTCCGGGTACAGACAGCCCATGGTCGCGAACGCCTGCGCGATGACCGCCGGGTTGTAGCGGAAGGTCGGGGTCAGCACCGAGGTACCGAGCTGGATGCGCCGGGTGCGCTCGCCGACCGCGGCCATCCACGCCAGTGAGAACGGCGCGTGGCCGCCGTTGTGCCGCCACGGCTGGAAGTGGTCACTCACCGTGGCGCTGTCCATGCCGTGTTCCTCGGCCAGCACCGCGATCTCCACCAGTTCCCGCGGGCCGAACTGCTCCGCCGACGCCTTGTATCCGAGCTTTAGGTTCTTCACCTGCGCCACTCCTGTCGCCTGTATTGCGCTGTGTGTGCGGGTCCCCTCAGCCCGCAGGCCGCTCGGGCGCGCTGGATGTGGCGGCGCGCGAACGGCTTACTTCGCACCCTAGGTCAGAAACGGGCGGCAAGGTGGTGGGGTCGCATCCGTCGAGACGAACCGTCGCGCCCGAACGGGTATTCCGAGCCGCTCCCCGGCGACTGTCCATCGCGGGCTCCCGACACGGAACTCCGGCTACCGCGGCAGCGGTGGCCCCGGGTCCAGGCCCATGGCCTCGCGGGCCTTGCGGATGAAGTACAGCCCGCCGCGCACGGTCTCCTTGGCGATGCGCACCTGCCCCAGCGTGGTGGCCTTCACCACCTGCGCTCTGGCGATATTCAGCCGGTCCACGGCCTCGGACATGGCGCGCAGGGCCTCGTCGTTGTCGGGATCGAGGCGGGCCAGTTCTCCGGACATGCGGTCCAGGTGCCGGTTCACCTCCGCTTTCGCATCGGCCACCCGCTCCACGTTCCCGGACCACTCCCGCGAGATCCACCAGATGGCGAGGCCCACGATGGCCAACACCAGAACCAGGAACAGCAACCGACCCATACCTCCAGCTTACGGCGGCCCCGACCGCCCGGTAACCGCCGCGCTGATCGCCGATTCGCTCTCGATAGCGGACAATTGGCTCGTGACCACCAATGCTGAGCCGATCCTGTCCTACCTCACCGATATGGACGGTGTGCTCGTGCACGAGAACCATCTCGTGCCGGGGGCCGATAAATTCCTGGCGGAACTGAGCACCAATGACATCCCCTACCTGGTGCTCACCAATAATTCCATCTACACCGCGCGCGATCTGCAGGCGCGGCTGCGGCACTCCGGGCTCGACATCCCGGTGGAGTCGATCTGGACCTCGGCGCTGGCGACCGCGACCTTCCTCAACGAGCAGCGGCCCAATGGCACCGCCTATGTGGTGGGCGAATCCGGGCTCACCACGGCCCTGCACGAGATCGGATACGTGCTCACCGACAGCGATCCGGACTATGTGGTGCTCGGTGAGACCCGCACCTATTCGTTCGAGGCCATCACCACCGCCATCCGGCTGATCCTGGCGGGGGCGCGGTTCATCGCCACCAATCCGGACGCCACCGGCCCCTCGCGCGAGGGCGTGCTGCCCGCCACCGGTTCGGTCGCGGCCCTGATCACCCGCGCCACCGGCAAGGAGCCCTACTACGTGGGCAAGCCCAACCCGCTCATGATGCGCTCGGCGCTGCGGCGCATCGGCGCGCATTCGCAGTCCACGGTCATGATCGGCGACCGCATGGACACCGACGTGATCTCCGGACTCGAGGCCGGGCTGCGCACGATCCTGGTGACCACCGGCATCTCCGGCCGGGCCACCGCGGAGGACTTCCCCTTCCGCCCGACCCTGATCCTCGACTCCGTCGCGGAGCTGGTGGGCCGCACCCGCGACCCGTTCTCAGCGGCCTGACGCGCGGCCCCGGCGGCGCGCACCCCGCACGCATCCGCGTGCACGGTGCCGGAGGAATCCACCGGGCCTGGTGGTGGCACGCCGTCGCGGGGGTGGCCGCCACCGTCGTACCGCATCGCCGCGGGACGGCCGCTGCCGCTTCGGGTGCGATTCACTCGCGCTCGAGTGCGTCGAGTGCGGTCGCGAGGGTGGTGAGCGCGTCGACCACGCGGGTGAACTCCTCGATGCCGAGGTGTTCGGTGAGGCGGGCGGAGATGTCCGCGTGCTGGGGGTCGATGCGCTGGACGGCCGCGTAGCCCGCGTCGGTGGGGGCGACGAGTTTGGCGCGGCGGTGGGCCGGGTTCGGGCGGTATTCGGCCAGGCCCTTGTCGACCAGCAGGTCCGCGATCCGCTGCACGCTCTGCCGGGTGATGCCCATCGCGCGTGCGATCCCGGCCACGGGCAGCGGCTCCCGCAGCACCGCGCCCAGCACCTGCCACCAGGCCGCGGTGAGACCCGCCGGGCGGGCCAATTCCTCGGCGATGGCGAGGAATTGGCCGTTGAGCTGGAACGAGGTGATCGCCGCCGTACTGAACAGTTCCTGTTCGCGCCGAGCCTCGCCGTCCGCCCGCCCGGTGGAGCGGCGCCGCGTCACGACGCCGCCGCCTCGGCCGACCGCCGCTGCTCGTACTCGGCGAGGGCGAAGAATCCGGCCGGATCGTTGTCGCCGTAGAGCCGGTACCACGCGTCGAGGATGTGCGGCTCGTAGATGTCGAGCCGGGCGAGGATCGCCCGCGCGAACTCGACCGGCCTGGTGCCGGTGGCCGTGATCAGATCCCCGTCGGTGACGGCGGGCTCGTACACGAAGCGATCGGCACCCGAATAGCCGCTGTAGGCAAGGTATTCCGCCGCATTGCTGGTGTGCGCCCGCTCGTCGAGCAGCCCGGCCGCCGCCAAACCGAAAGTGGCCCCGCAGATTCCCGCCACCGGCACACCCGCCGCCACGAACTCACGGGCCTTGTCCGCGAAGGGTGTCAGCGCACCCGTTTCCCAGGTGTCCGCGCCCGGCAGGATGAGCATGGCGCTGTCGGCCGGGGACAGCTCGGCCAGCGTCACATCCGGCACCACCCGCATACCACCCGCCGAGGTGACCGCGTCGCGGCCGATCCCCACCGTGCGCACCTGCCAGGTGCCGGGCTCCCGGTGCCACATGGCGCGGTTGATATGCGCGGTGGCGTGGCCGACCTCCCAATCCGCGAAGGTGTCGTAAACGGCCATGTGCACTGTTTTCATCATGACAGTATCCTGTCATGATTGACAGGATACTGTCAATCTGTTGGACACGAAAAACCCCGGCCCATCGAGAGCCGGGGTGTCGCGCGTGCCGAGCGGTCAGCTCAGCGCGTGATCCAGATCGCCGAGCAGATCCTCCACATCCTCGAGGCCCACCGAGATGCGGACCACGCCGTCGGTGATGCCCACGGCCGCACGGCCTTCCGGCCCCATGGCCCGGTGCGTGGTGGTGGCCGGATGGGTGATCAGAGTCTTGGCATCGCCGAGGTTGTTCGAGATGTCGATGATGCGCAGCCGGTTGAGCACTTCGAACGCGCGCTTCTTGGCCTCGTCGGCACCCGCCTTCAGCTCGAAGGTGACCACGGTGCCGCCGCCTGACATCTGACTCTTGGCCAGCTCGTACTGCGGATGCGAGGCCAGGAAGGGATACTTCACCCAGGCCACCGAATCCTTGCCCTCGAGGAACTCCGCGATGCGCTGCGCCGAGGAATTGGCCTGGCGCACCCGCAGCGGCATGGTCTCCAGACCTTTGAGCAGCGTCCAAGCGTTGAACGGGCTCAGTGCCGGACCGGTGTGGCGCATCAGATTCTTCACGGGGCCGTCGATGTAGTCCTTGGACCCGAGAATGGCCCCGCCCAGGACACGACCCTGGCCGTCGATGTGCTTGGTGCCGGAATAGACCAGCACATCAGCGCCGAGCTCGAATCCGCGTTGCAGCAGCGGAGTGGCGAAGACGTTGTCCAGCACCACCTTCGCACCCGCGGCGTGCGACAGCTCGACCACCCGACGCACATCCACCAGCGACTGCATGGGATTGGACGGCGTTTCGAAGAACACGGCCTGGGTGGGCACCGACAGCGCCCGCTCCCACTGGTCGATGTCCTCACCGTCGACGAAGACGGTCTCCACGCCCCAGCGCGGCAGAATCTCGTTGGCCACCACGAAACAGGAGCCGAACAGGCTGCGCGCGGCCACCAGCCGGTCACCCGCGCCGAGCAGCGCGCCCAGCGCCGTGAACACCGCCGACATCCCGGACGCCGTGGCGAAACACGCTTCGCCGCCGTCGATCAGGCGCAGCCGCTCCTCGAACATGGCGACGGTCGGATTGCCGTAGCGCGAGTACACGTAGTGCTCGATATCGCCGGTGAACGACGCCTCGGCCGCCTCGGCGCTCTCGTAGACGAACCCGGAGCTGAGGTACAGCGCCTCGGAGGTCTCCTCGAAACCGCTGCGGCGCAAGCCGCCTCGGACGCCGATGGTCGCGGGGCCGACGCCCTCGGGCAGGGGCTTGTCGAAAGCGCCTCCGGTGATCACAGCTGCCTCCCATCGACAGAGTTCGACCGACGCGCCACTGACGCGACGGCGGTGGCGGTCACGACCGACGGAACCCGCAGCGCGCCCGAGGTGGGAACCGGTCGCGTCATGATTGCCGCCACGGAAGTCCCTCGGCGCGCCAGCCGGAGCCGCCGCGGTGTCCCTGCGCGTCCAACGCGCCCTCGAAACCCTCGACCACGTTGAACGCGGGCGTGAACCCGACGGCGGTGGCCGCGGTGGCCGCGCCGATGGAGCGCTGCCCGGACCGGCAGATGAAGATCACGGGCGCGTCGCCCTGGGGATCCCGCTCGGCCAGCGCCTGCTTGAGCTGGTCGGTGAACCGGGTATTGGGCGAGCCGGTGACGTCCACCCATTCGATGAGGACGGTGGGCCGGCCGATGCCGCCGGTATCGGGTACGCCGACGAATCGCCATTCGGCCTCGGTGCGCACATCCACCAGCACCGCGTCCGGATTGTCGCGCAACAGCTCCCACGCCTGCCGTGGCGTGATGTCACCCGCATAGCTCACTGCTTGAACCTCCTGTGAATCCGCACTTGCCGCACCGAGGTGCGTGGCCAGGTCGTCACCCGGAGCACCCCACCGCGGAGGAGGGTTGCCGACCAGCCAGCCGGGGCTTGGCGCTGGTACTCATGACCTGGATCTGAGATTGCCCGGACCACCGCCCGACTGTCAAACGCATGTGTCCGAGTAGTGGGACGGTCAGCGGTCGCAGACCACCCAACGGTCGTCGGCACGGGTGAAGTTCCAGGTCGAGGTGTTATCGGTCCCGTCGACGCGCACGGTGACGGTGGCGGTGGCGTGGTCGCCGTCCACCCGGGCGTCGGTGAGGCGCACGAATTCCAGAGCCGGTGCGGCGTCCTCGGATTCGATCCGCACCGGGGAGCGGTCGCCGTCGAAGCCCGCGCAGACGATGCGCCCGTCCAGCGGATCGTCCGCGGCCAGCGCGCCGACGAGATTGCGGGCGGCCACGGCCAGCCGATCGGAATCTGTGACATTCTTCTCAGCCGGGGATACCAGCCCCGCGATCACGATTCCCAGTACGACCAGCGCGATGATGCCCGCGGCGGCCAGGAACGGCAGCATCGACCTGGTCCCGGTCTGGTCGATCGGGATCGGCTGCTCATCCGCACCGGCTGTGTGTTCCGATCGCTCAGCCGAGTTTTCCGGCCGCTCGCTTCGCTCACTCATGAGCTAGATCATGCCTGGTCGCCGGGGGTGTACGCGGCCCGACACCGGGTACCCGATGCAGTGGGCATCCGCCCAGTTCACCGCACCCCGACGGGCCGTGGTCTACCCCACCGATAGAATCGTCTGAATTCTCCGCCCGCGCGGGGGAATAGCAGGACGGCGCAGCAACGCTGCAGCGTCGGAGGCCTCGGGATGACCCGGGCTCGGGCGTCAACTTAGCCTAAGCTAAGAACGACGGCTAAGACTGACCGCAAGATTGTATTTCGACTCGTAAGGGTGCGCGTAAGAGATGACCGAACAGAGTGCAGCGACCCGCCCGCTCCGCATCGCGATCGTTGGTGCCGGCCCGGCTGGTATCTATGCGGCCGACGCGCTGATGAAATCCGATGCCCCCGCCGGGTTCGACGGGGTGAGCATCGATCTCTACGAGCGCATGCCCGCCCCCTTCGGCCTGATCCGCTACGGCGTCGCGCCCGACCACCCGCGGATCAAGGGCATCATCACCGCCCTGCACAAGGTCCTCGACAAACCCCAGGTCCGCCTGCTGGGCAATATCGACTACGGCGTCGACATCACCCTCGAGGACCTGCGCGGCTTCTACGACGCGGTCATCTTCTCCACCGGCGCCAACGCCGACCGCGCCCTCGACATCCCCGGCATCGACCTCGACGGCTCCTACGGCGCCGCGGACTTCGTCTCCTGGTACGACGGCCACCCCGACGTGCCCCGCACCTGGCCCCTGGACGCGCAGAAGGTCGCCGTGCTCGGCGTCGGCAATGTCGCCCTCGACGTCGCCCGCGTGCTGGCCAAGACCGGCGACGAACTGCTGCCCACCGAGATCCCGCCGAACGTCTACGAAGGCTTGAAGGGCAACCAGGCCCTCGAGGTGCACGTGTTCGGTCGCCGCGGCCCCGCCCAAGCCAAGTTCACCCCCCTGGAACTGCGCGAACTCGACCATTCCCCGACCATCGAGGTCATCGTCGACCCCTCCGACATCGACTACGACGAGGGCTCCGAGGCCGCGCGACGGCATTCCAAGCAGGTCGACATGATCTGCAACACCCTCGAGCAGTGGGCCATCCGCGACGTCGGTGACCGTCCGCACAAGCTGTTCCTGCACTTCTTCGAGTCCCCCGCCGAGATCCTCGGCGAGGACGGCAAGGTCGTCGGGTTGCGCACCGAACGCACCCAGCTCGACGGCACCGGCAACTGCAAGGGCACCGGCGAGTACAAGGACTGGGACATCCAGGCCGTATACCGGGCCGTCGGCTACCTGTCGCAGAACATTCCGCAGCTGCCCTTCGACGACCAGGCCGGGACCGTGCCCAACGAGGCCGGGCGCGTGCTCGTCGACGAGGACGCCGACGGCGCGGCCCGCTACCTGCCGCAAACCTATGTGACCGGGTGGATCAAGCGCGGCCCGGTCGGGCTCATCGGCCACACCAAGGGCGACGCCAACGAAACCATCGCCTGCCTGCTCGACGACGCCAAAGACTTCACCCCCGCCGCCAATCCCGACCCCGAGGCCGTGACCGCGTTCCTCGAGGACAAGGGCATCCCGTTCACCACCTGGGCCGGCTGGTACCGCCTCGACGCCCACGAACGCGCCCTGGGCGAACCCGAAGGCCGCGAACGGGTCAAGGTCGTCGAACGCGAAGACATGCTGCGCGCCAGCGAGCCGGACAAAGTCGCCAACTGACCTGGGCTGATCCACCAGGCGGACAAGGTTTTCCGCACTTGTCACCAATGTGAGGCATGCTGATCACGTGTTCGATGCCCATGTCCACATCATCGATCCGCGGTTCCCGCTGATCGAGAACGAGGGCTACCTGCCCGACCCGTACACCATCGCCGATTACAAGCGGCGGATGTCCCGCTTCGACATCGACGGTGGTGCCGTGGTCAGCGGGTCCTTCCAGGGCACCGATGAGACGTTCCTACGGGCCGCGCTGGCCGAGCTGGGCGAGGGTTGGGTCGGCGTCATCAACCTGCACGTGGACGCCACCGACGAGGAGATCGTCTCGCTCGACCGGGCCGGGGTGCGGGCGCTGCGGTTCAATCTCAAGCGTGCGGGCGGGGACATCGTCGAGCTGACCATGCTGGCGCTGCGCGCGTACGAACTGGTCGGCTGGCATGTGGAGCTGTACATCGACGGGTCCATGCTGGGCTCGCTGGAACCGGTGATCAGCAAGCTGCCGCAGCTGTCCATCGACCACCTGGGCATGTCCGACGACTGCCTGCCCTACCTGCTGAATCTGGTGGACCGCGGGGCCAAGGTGAAGGCGTCCGGCTTCGGCCGGGTGGCCATGGACGTCGGCCGGGCGCTGCGCCGGATCCACGCGGTGAATCCGGAGGCGCTCATGTTCGGCTCCGATCTGCCCGGCACCCGCGCGGGGCGGCCCTTCCTCGACACCGATATCGCACTCATCACCGAGGCGGTCGGCACCGACCTGCACCGGGTGCTGGAGGACAATGCCCGCGCCTTCTATCGCCTGCCCGCCAAGGAGCGCGATCTCGCGGACCCCGCGCCGACGCTGCCGCTGTTCGGCCCGGAATCGCCGACCCTGCGCCTGAAGCGCTCCGAACTCCCGAAACCAGCTCCGGGAGATACGATGCCGCTTCCGATCATCGAGTAGCCGCTAGACCATGACGGCGGCGACCACCCACACCCCGGCCGCCAGCAGCGCGCCGAACAGCTCGACGAGGATCGACAACCCGACCCCCTTCAGGGCGTGCTGCGTCGACACCCACGCCGTACGCTGCGCGCGCAGCCGCTGTAGTTCCGAAAGATAAACCCCCAGTACGAATCCCAGGAACAGCCCGATCACCGGCACCACGAAGAAACCGACGATGCCCAGCGCCGCGCCGATGAACAGCGACCGGTTCGGTACACCCGCGTATTTGAGCTTGCGACCCGGCCAGGTGTATTTGATCACCCCGCTGATCACGAGAAATGCCGTGCAGACCGCGAAGACGATCCAGGCCGCGGTTCCCCCGGTCATGAAGGCCCACACCGCGATCGCGCCGAAGATCAGCAGCACGCCCGGCAGGATCGGCACCACCACGCCGATCAGCCCCACCAGAATCGCGAGGCCGACCAGTATCTCACCCGCTACACCCACGCTGTATCCCTTTCAGCGTGAGCGGGGCGCTGCGTGGTGACAACGCACTGCCTCCGCCGCGCCTGACCGCTCATTCGCCAGTTCCTCCCGCCTCGTCGCTGCCAGCATTCTGCCCCGGCGGGAGCGACCCCGCGCGGTGGCTCTGCTCACCGCGAGGCGCGTGGCGGATTGCGGCGAGGGCGGGTGAGGGTGAGTTCGGTGGGTGAGAAGGCCAGGGTGTCGCCGGAACCCGCGGGCCGGACGTGCAGGAAGTCCGGTTCGCCGGGGTCGGCGACGGCGACCACCTTGCCGGATCGGCCCTCCTCGATGCCGACGGCGTCGGCGGTGAACCACACGGTGGGTGAGCGACCCGCGTCCACGGCGGCGGCTAGTTGCCGAATATCGCTGTCGGACAATGAGTTCTTGGCGGATCGGCGAGACGGCATGGTGCGCTCCGGCGGGACGTGCTGAACGGTCGGGCACCGGAGAGCATGCCTGAGAACACCGACATCGCGCACATCGTTACCCGGGAGCAGACCCGAAACCCCGTTATTGTCATACTGTCAACACCGGCACGGTGAGCCGGTGCACAGGATTCGACGATGAACCGAGGTAGGGCGTGAGCACTCCATCCACCGCCGCACAGGGCCCGCTCGCGGGCATTCGGGTTGTTGAACTGGCCGGCATCGGCCCCGGTCCGCACGCCGCACTGCTGCTCGCGGACCTCGGCGCGGATGTGGTTCGCGTCCAGCGACCGGGCCAGTTGCCGGGCTTCATGGAGCGACCGCAGTGGCGCGGGCGCACCATTGTCGAGGCCAACCTGAAGGATCCGGCCGATATCGACAAGGTGCTCGGCCTCATCGAGAAGGCCGACGTGCTGATCGAGGGCTTCCGGCCGGGCGTCACCGAGCGCATGGGACTGGGGCCCGAGGCGGCGCTGGAGCGCAATCCGCGCCTGGTGTACGGCCGCATGACCGGCTGGGGGCAGGACGGCCCGCTCGCGGACCGCGCCGGACACGACATCAACTACATCTCGCTGACCGGCGTGCTCAATGCCATCGGTCGCAAGGGTGAGCGCCCCGTGCCGCCGCTCAACATGGTCGGCGACTTCGGCGGCGGCTCCATGTTCCTGGTCTTCGGCGTGCTCGCCGCGCTGGTGGAACGCCAGAGTTCCGGTCGGGGGCAGGTCATCGACTCCGCGATGATCGATGGCACACTTGCCCTTTCGCACATGATCTGGGGTATGCGCGGGGTGGGCCTGTGGTCCGATGAGCGCGGCACCAACCTGCTCGACACCGGTATGGCGTTCTACGACACCTACGAGACCGCCGACGGCAAGTACATGGCGGTCGGCTGCATCGAACCGCAGTTCTACGCGGAATTCCTGAAGGGTCTGGAAATCGACCCGACCGGGCTGCCGCACCAGATCGACCCCACCGCGCAGGACGAACTGCGCAAACTCTTCGCCGAGAAGTTCAAGACCAAGACCCGCGACGAGTGGTGGGCGATCTTCGAGCACACCGACGCCTGCACCACCCCGGTGCTCACCCTCACCGAGGCCACCCAGAACCCACACATCCAGGCCCGCAGCGGTCTCGTCGAGATCGACGGCGTGGTGCAGCACGCGCCCGCCCCACGCTTCTCCCGCACCCCGGGGGCCATCCCGACACCCCCGCCCACCGAGGGCACCCCGATCGAACAGGTCTGGGCGGACTGAATCCGGCCAATACTGTTGCGAAGGACTGAGGGCAACGCCATTGCACGTAACAACACGACATGGCGGCGTGCGCGACGTACACTGTCGATATCACGGAAGTGATGGTTGAAGTGGATGGGGCACCGCGCTAACGATGCCCCACCCGAATGGGTTACCGGGTCCGCTTCAGTCGAACCACGATATAGATGAGCCCGGCGGCCGCGGCAGCTCCGGCAGCAAACCATGCTGCACGGTTCGCCGGCTCAACTTTCCGGTGTTTTCCAACCATCTCCCATTCACCTCCTCTCCCTGACGGTGGCGGTCGAACCGGCCGCCACCGTTCGGGAGCGGAAGCGCCCCAACGATATCGGCCACGGCGATAGCACACGCGCATATTCGCTGGATTGTTCGAATGCCCCGTACAGTTCGTTCGCCCTGCTCACGATGGGGCGGCGCACTACAGTTGTCACATGGCTCGGAATTGGCCGATGGTCGAGCGCGGCGGCGAACTCGAATCCATTCGGGCGGCGTTGACGGGCGACGAGTTCGTCGGGGCCGTCCTCACGGGGGACGCGGGGGTGGGCAAGACCACGCTGGCGCGGCAGGCCGCCGCCACGGTCGGCGGCAATATCCGATGGGTGGCGGGCACCGAATCGGCGCGCAGCATCCCGCTGGGCGTCTTCGCCCACATGGTCGGCGTGTACACCGCGCACGATCCGGTGACGTTCATGGCGGCCGCGCGGGAGGCCCTGCTCGCGGACGGCCACACCATCATCGGCGTCGACGACGCGCATCTGCTGGACCAGCTCTCCGCCACCCTGCTGCTGCAACTGGCCATCGACAAGGCCGCTCATATCGTGGCCACCGTGCGCAGCGGCGTGCCGGTGCCGGACGCGGTGACCTCGCTGTGGAAGGACGGGCATCTGCTGCGCGTGGATCTGCGGCCGTTCACCCAGCGGCAGAGCGTCGAGCTGGTGGAATCCATGCTGGGCGGGCAGTTGGAGGGGTTCACCGCCAACCTCATGTGGGAATCCTCCGGCGGCAACGCGCTTTTCCTACGCCATCTGGTGGAGGGCGCGCTGGAGGCGGGCACGCTGCGGCAGGTGAACGGGGTGTGGCAGCTGCGCGGACGGGCGGCGGTCACCTCGGAACTGGCTGCGCTGCTGGAGGATCGGGTGGAGCAGCTGCCCGATGACGTGCTGAAGGTGCTGGAGCTGCTCACCTTCTGCGAACCCATCGACCTGGACGTACTGGCCGAGCTCGCGGGCGAGGAGGCGGTGGAGGCCGCCGAATCACGCGGTGTCATCCGGATTGTCGAGAACACCCACCAGCTGCTGGTGCGCTACAACCATCCGCTGTTCGGCGAGGTGATCCGGCGGCGGCTGGGCATCGCGTCGGCGCGGCGGCTTCGAGGACGGCTGTACTCGTCGTTGAAGGAGCGGCCGGTCAATTCGGCGTCGGACCGCATTCGGCTGGCCGAATTGGCGTTGGACAGTGACAAATCCGCGGATCTGGAGCTGTTCGAGGCGGCGGCCGCCGACGCCATCGGATTGGCGAACATCCCACTGGGGGAACGGTTCGCGCGGGCCGCCGTGGAGCGGCGCGGCGGTGTGGAGGCCGCGGATCTGCTGGCCCGGGCGCTGCTGTGGCAGGGTCATCGCATCGAGGCCGAACGCACCCTCGCCAGCTTCGATCCGGATCAGCTGAACGAGGTGCAACTGGCCCGCTGGGGCAGCACCCGGGTGTCGAATCTGCTGTGGGCCATGGGCGATGCCGACCGTGCCGACGAGGTGCTGGGCTTGGTGCGCGGTCGGGTGCGGCATCCCAAGATCGTCGCCACCCTGGACGGACTGGCGTCGGCCTGCGCGGTCAACGAGAACAAGCTCGACGAGGCGTTCGCACTCGCCGAACCCGTGATGACCAACGCCGACGCGCCGCCCTGGGCGGTGTGGTGGGCGGCCTTCGGCGGCGGACTCGCCTTGGCGCTCATGGGGCGCGGCGAGGCGGCGCGCGAATACGCCACGCGCGGACACGAAGTCGAACGGCACATCGACGGGCTGAACCGCTTCATGTCCACCCACGCGGAGGTGCTGGCCCTCACCTTCACCGGTGATCTCGATGCCGCACGTCGTTGCGCCGGAGGCTATTTCGGCTACTCGTCGCCGGGCCAGTACCTGGCCTGGGGCATGTCGAAGATCCTGCAGGGCACCGTCGACGTGGCGCAGGGGCATTTCCCGGACGCCGTCGACAATCTCGAACAGGCGCTCGCCGCCCTGGCCATGGAGGGCGCGGCGGCGTGGATGTTCCCCGCGAGACTGCGCCTGGCCGAAGCCTATTCGGCCCTGGGCCGGGCGGCCGAGGCCGCCGAGAGCATCGAGGCCGCGGTGGCCCGGGGCGGGCGGCACAGC
>NZ_JASCXP010000082.1:0-21269 GCF_030010695.1 Nocardia sp. CC201C | reverse complement strand
GTGACCATCAAGCTGACGGTCTTCTCCGGGGTGCTCGCGCTGGTCCTCGGCACGATCATCGCCGCCATGCGGGTCGCGCCGGTACCCGTGGCACGCTGGGTCGGCACGGCGTACGTGACGATTTTCCGCAACACCCCGCTGACGTTGATCATCGTCATCTGCTCGCTCGGCCTCTACTTCCAGCTCGGTATCAAACTCGCCGGTGAGGGGCCGAACGACCTCGCGGAGAACAACTTCCGCTGGGCGGTCGTCGGATTGGGGGTCTACACGGCGGCTTTCGTGTGCGAGTCGCTGCGCTCGGGCATCAACACGGTGCACCTGGGGCAGTCGGAGGCGGGCCGCTCGCTCGGCTTCACGTTCTCGCAGAATCTGCGACTCATCGTGCTGCCGCAGGCTTTTCGCTCGGTGATCGCACCCCTGGGCAGCGTGCTCATCGCGCTGACCAAGAACTCCACGGTCGCGGCCGCCATCGGTGTCGGTGAGGCCGCCCTGCTCATGTCGGAGATGATCGAGGTGGAGGCCGCGCCGCTGGCCGTCGGCGCCATCTTCGCCTTCGGCTTCGTCGTCCTGACCCTGCCCACCGGTCTGCTGTTCGGCTGGCTGGCCAAGCGATACGAGGTGGCCCGATGAGCGCCGTATCCGTTCTCTACGACGCACCCGGTCCCAAGGCGCGCATGCGCTACTGGCTGTACACGGCCGTGGTCGTGGCGGCGGTGGCGGCGCTGGCCTGGCTGGTCTACAGCGGCCTGGACGCTCAGGGCCAGTGGGCCGCCGACAAGTGGGAGCCCTTCCTGGACGCGCAGATCTGGGAGACCTACCTGCTTCCGGGTATTCGGGGCACCCTGGTGGCGGCGGCACTGTCGATCGCCTTCGCACTCGTGCTCGGCATGCTGTTCGGCATTCTGCGGCTGTCGGATCACCGCAGCGTGCGCATCGTGGCGGGCACCGTGGTGGAGATCGCCCGCGCCATCCCGGTGCTGATCCTGATGATCTTCCTGTTCGCGGTCTACGCCGAGTACAACGTCTTCCCCAACGACCGGCTCGCGCTCGCCGCCGTGGTGACGGCGTTGACCATCTACAACGGCTCCGTCATCGCCGAGATCGTGCGCTCCGGCATCAAATCGCTGCCCAAGGGGCAGACCGAGGCTGCCGTGGCGCTCGGCATGCGCAAGTCCCAGGTGATGACTGCCATCCTGCTGCCGCAGGCGATCACCGCCATGCTGCCCGCGCTGATCTCACAGATGGTGGTGGCGCTGAAGGATTCGGCGCTGGGCTACCTCATCGGCTACGTCGAGGTCGTGCGCTCCGGACAGCAGCTCGGGTCGGCGCAGGGCAATACCTTCCAGGCGCTGCTGGTCATCGCGGCCATCATGATCGCCCTCAACTACACTCTGACCGTGGTGGCGACCCGGGTCGAGCGGTGGTTGCGCACCCGCAAGCGCGGCGGGCGGCCCGCGATCGGCGCGGACAACGCCACCGCCGCCGCGCCGCCCGGAATGGATATCACCCTCACCAAGAAGGACTGAATCAAGAAGGACTGAATTCGGTTCGGCGACCGCGTTCCCGCACCTCGAATGGACCCCGCTTCGCAGCCGCGGAGCGGGGTTCACCGCTGCAGCGGGGGTCAAGGGCTGCGGAGCACGGCTCGATCGCGCGGCGTCACCCGCTCCCCTTGGGCCGCACGGGAAGCTCGTTCATGCCGCGCATCAGCACGCTGGTCTGCCATGCGGGTGTGAATGCCGCATCGGCCAATTCCAGGTGCGGGAAGCGGCGCAGCAAGGCCCGGAAGGCGATATCGGCCTCCAGTCGGGCCAGCGGGGCGCCGACGCAGAAGTGGATGCCGTGGCCGAAGGCCAGGTGCCCGGATGTGTTTCCGTCGATATCGAGGTCCGGTCCGGAGTCGTAACGGGACGGGTCGCGATTGGCGGCGGCCAGGGCGATGTAGACGAATTCCCCTGCGGGAATATCGATTCCGGCAATGCGGACGGGTTCGGCGGTGTAGCGGATGGTGGACCAGCCGACCGGGCCGTCGTAGCGCAGGAACTCCTCCACGGCGGCGGGCACCCGGTCCGGATGTTCGCGCAGCGTCTCCCACTGGGATCGGTTCCGCAGCAGGGCGTAGGTGCCGTTGCCGATCAGGTTGACGGTCGTCTCGTGCCCGGCGACCAGCAGCAGGAACGCCATGGCCACCAGTTCCCGCTCGTCGAGCCGGTCGCCGTCCTCGGCGGCGTGCACCAGATCGGAGAACAGGTCGTCACCCGGATCGGCGCGCTTGTCGGCCATGAGCTGGTTCAGGTACTCCGACATGCCCAGGGTGGCCGCCTCCCGTTCCTCCACCCGGTTGCCGGAGGACACCAGCACCCGGGTCCACGCCTGGAAGTCGGCGCGGGCGTCCAGCGGTATGCCCAGCAGTTCGCAGATCACCGTGACCGGCAGCGGGTTCGCGAAGACCCGCATGAGATCGACCTCGTCGTGTGCGGACATCTCGTCGAGCAGACCTGCGGTGATCGCCTCGATGCGGGGGCGCAGGGTGGCGACGCGGCGCGGCAGGAACGCCTTGTTCACCAGTTTCCGCAGCCGGGTGTGCTCGGGCGGATCGCTGTTGAGCATGTGCGCGGCCAGCGCCTGGGCGTTCGAATCCGACAGGGTCCGCACATTCTTGGCGCGGAACAGGGCGTAGAGGTCGTCGGCGTTCTTGCGCAACCGGGGGTCGGCCAGGGCCGCGCGGCCCTCGGCGTGGCCGATGATCACCCAGCAGGGGGCGCCGCTCGGAAAGCGCACCCGGTGCACCGGACCGTGGGCACGCCAGCGGTCGTAGTACCGGTGCGGATCGGCGTGGAAGTCCTCGCCCACTACCTCGATCGATTCGGTGGTACCGCTGTCGACCATGTCATCCTCCTGACCACCGCGACCCACGGCCGCGCCCCACCTGTCCACCACGAAGAGATCCGGCGGCGACCACGCTACCGAAACGCTTGGTGGGACGCCGTTTTCGCTGTTGGGGAGGGGTACGCCCGCATCATCGGGACGGGTACGCACACATCATCGGGGACGGCTGCGCACGGCCCGGGACGGGGGCGAGGGCGACGGTGATGTTGTCGCTGCCGCCTTGGCGGATGGCGAAATCGACCAGGGCGCGGGCCTCCGACAGCCCGACCGGGCCGGTCGCGCCCGCCGGACCGAAGGTGCAGTCCCCCAGCGCCTCGGCCTCGGGCAGGTAGTTCCACAGGCCGTCGCTGCACAGCAGCAGCGCGCCCGGGCCGGTGGCGTACAGGGAGCGCACACAGTCGTCCGCCCACGGGGTGGTGCCGATATCGGCACCGAGCCAGCGGGTGAGAGTGTGCGCCCCACGCATACTCATGGCGGTGCGCTCGTCCACACCACTGATCTTGATGAAGTCCTGGGCGAGGGAGTCGTCATCGGTGAGGCGACGTGAACCGGCGAGCGCGGCCGCCCCAGGCGAACCCGCCGCACCGGACGCAGCGGGGACGCCGGGCGGAGCGGGGACGCCGGGCGCAGAATCATCGGCGTGAGCAGTGTCAGCAGTGGGCACCGCGGGTGTTGCGGCAGCGGCACGCACGGTGGGGGCGCTGGGCACGGTGGGGGCGGTGGGGGTGAGCCAGTAGGCTCGGCTGTCGCCGACGCTGGCGACCGTGATGCGGGTGCCGTTCGGGTCCGGGACCAGCACGGCCGAGAGGTAGGTGCACGACGGGGCGCGGCCCTCGGGGGTTCCGACCGCGCGCACCGCTTTGGCGGCCGCCGACAGTCCGGCCAAGGTCGCCTCCTCGAGCGTCGCGCCTGCGCCGAGCGCCGCCAGGTTGGCCGCGACACCGGCGCGTGCCGCCGCGCCCGAGGCGGCCTGCGGGTCTTCGGAGGTGGATACGCCGTCGCACACCACGATCACGGTCACGCCGGGCTCCCCGGGCACCGTCGAGTCGAGCACGGCCACCGCGACCGAGTCCTCGTTGTGCTCGTGCACCAGTCCGCGGTCGGTGACGACACATACCGTCCCGAGGTCCGCCTCGAACCGATCCTGCCGCGGGCTCGGCATTCCGCAGCCCACGCAGGATCCGGTGTGGTCGTAGTGCTCCGCGCGGCAGCCGGTGCACGGTCCGGCGGGCCGGTCCCGGTCCGGCAAAGCCACCCGCCGAATACGCGTCGGCGGCCCGGCCGATACGCCGGAGCGGTCCGTCGCGGGTGACGCGCCGTGTCCGGGATTCGGGATCACCGTCGCGGTGTCGGGCTCGGCGTCGGTGGGCACCACTGCCGCGGCGTTGTCGCTCGGCGGCGCGGCCGCCGCCTCGCGAACGACGGGTGCTTCGGCAGCGGGTACGGATGCATCGGTCACAGGCGCGGTTTCCTCGGGGACAGGCCCGACCACGGCGCGATCGGGCTGAGTTGACTCGGAGACCCGCTCGGCGGCCTCGTGACCGGGCCGAGCGGTATCGGGTGCGGCCCCGGCAGAACCCGGGGCCGGAGTGGATTGGGCGGCCGGATCGGACATGGCGGGGCCGGACACCGCCGCGCCGGGCGCTGCCGGACCGGGCATTGCCGCGCCGGGCCCTGCCGGATCGGGCACTTCCGGACCGGACACAGCCGGACCGGACACAGCCGGACCGGACACAGCCGGACCGGACACAGCCGGACCGGACACAGCCGGACCGGACACAGCCGGACCGGACACAGCCGGACCGGACACAGCCGGGCCGGGCGGCTCCGGATCGGGAGTGGGCGGGTTCGGCTCGGCGGCCGACTCACCGGTCACCGGAGGGCCTCGTATCCGTGGTGTTGGCGGCCGTGCCGCATGGGTGAATCGTCGGGAG
This sequence comes from Nocardia sp. CC201C, assembly GCF_030010695.1. Classification (NCBI taxonomy): domain Bacteria; kingdom Bacillati; phylum Actinomycetota; class Actinomycetes; order Mycobacteriales; family Nocardiaceae; genus Nocardia; species Nocardia sp. CC201C. The sequence goes on along the minus strand of NZ_JASCXP010000082.1, from coordinate 16,446 downwards.
GCGCAAGCCGGTCCGCCGGTTCGCGGCAGCGCTCGGTGCCGTCGGCCGGTCGCGTCGCTCAGCCGATATGCGCACCAGATCTCCTCGATCGCGTACAGCACAGTCGATTTCCTGGCAACCATACCGACGGTCATCGGCATGATGACCATCCATCGCCCCCACCCGGCATCCCGGTTCGCGTCTCGCTACCGGTAGACGAGGTCCCATTCTCCCACCCCCGCTATCGTCCGGCCGCAGCCGTCTTCCGCGATAGTAGACGAGACATTCCGACCGCGCGCTCGATTAATTCGCCACCCATGGGGTGAATCCGGTGGCGATCGTCAGTGCGAGTCGGTTTCGGCGAGATCCCGGTCGGCCAGTTCCGCTTTCACCACCGTGAAGGCGGTGGACTGGTTGTATCCGCGCCGCGCCAGCATCCCGACCAACCGGCGAATGGTCTTCTCCCGATCCAGATCTCGCGGCACAGTGCGCAATTTGCGCCGCACCAGCTCGGTGGCGCGCTCGTGCTCGTCCTCGGCGCTGATCCCGGCCAGTGCCGATTCCGCGTCCTCCGGCGCGACCCCCTTGCGCCGCAATTCCTGCGCGAGCGCCTTCTTCCCTTTTCCGGAGAAGGTATGCCGCGAATGCACCCACTGCTCGGCGAACGCCGCGTCGTCGATCAGCCCCACCTCGGCCAAACGATCCAGCGCCCGTCCCGCCACCTCGGCGGAGAAACCCTTCGCCGCCAGCCGATCCGCCAACTCCGCCCGGCTCCGGGCCCGATCGGTCAACAGCCGCAGGCACACCTCCTTGGCCTGTGCCTCGGTCCCACCCCCGGGCAGCCCCTCCCCCGGCTCACCCCCACCGTCCGATCGCCGCCGCGCCCCACGGCCCCGACCGCGCCCCCTTTCGGACTCCTCGGGCTCACCGCCCGGTCCAGCGAAATCCGAACCGCCCCGTTCCCCCTCGACACCGCCGCGCTCCTCCTCCAAGGCAGCGGAATCGGGCTCCGCACCGATATCCGCGCGCCGATATCGCTTGCCGCGCCGATGCGAGCCCTCGGGGGTCTCGAAGGTGCCGGAGGGAGCGCGACGCCGCCGCACTGTCGCCGAATACGGCTGCTCCGCATCGGGTTCGGCATCGTGGCCCGCGTCGGGCGCGGCCGATTGCCGCCGCGTCGGGGTGCGGTGCGAGGTGGATTCCTCCGGATACCCGTCCTCGGCCTCGTCCTCATCCGGGTGGCGGCCGTAGGTTTCGGCGCTGTAGACGCCGCTGCCGTAGCGCGCGAGGTGCGATGGCTTGTCCGCCTTACGGGTGCGGGCTTCGATGGCGTCGAGTTGGCGGCGGAGGCGTTCCACCGCTTCCAGACGGGTGTTGCCGAGCCCCGGCGAGGCGGGCCGGGGCTCGGGGGTGTCCCGATCGGTCATCGAGGGATCAGAAGTCGGCCGGGGCCTCGTCGCCCACGGTCACATCCGCGCCGATGCCGAGCTTCTCCTTGATCTTCTTCTCGATCTCGTCGCGCACGTCGGTGTTCTCCAGCAGGAACTTGCGGGCGTTCTCCTTGCCCTGCCCGAGCTGATCGCCCTCGTAGGTGTACCAGGAGCCGGACTTGCGGATGAAGCCCTGCTCGACACCCATATCGATGATGGAGCCCTCCTTGGAGATGCCCACACCGTAGAGGATGTCGAACTCGGCCTGCTTGAACGGCGGGCTGACCTTGTTCTTGACGACCTTGACGCGGGTGCGGTTGCCGACCGCGTCGGAGCCGTCCTTGAGGGTCTCGATACGGCGCACGTCCAGGCGCACCGAGGCGTAGAACTTCAGTGCCTTACCGCCGGTGGTCGTTTCGGGTGAGCCGAACATGACGCCGATCTTCTCGCGCAACTGGTTGATGAAAATAGCAGTGGTGCCGGAGTTGTTGAGCGCGGAGGTCATCTTGCGCAACGCCTGGCTCATCAGGCGGGCCTGCAGACCGACGTGGCTGTCACCCATCTCGCCCTCGATCTCGGCGCGCGGCACCAGGGCGGCCACCGAGTCGATGACGATGATGTCGATGGCGCCGGAGCGCACCAGCATGTCGGCGATCTCCAGGGCCTGCTCACCGGTGTCGGGCTGGGAGACCAGCAGCGCGTCGGTGTCGACGCCCAGCTTGCGGGCGTAGTCCGGATCGAGTGCGTGCTCGGCGTCGATGAAGGCCGCCACGCCACCCTGGGCCTGCGCGTTGGCTACCGCGTGCAGGGCGACGGTGGTCTTACCGGAGGATTCCGGACCGTAGACCTCGACGATGCGGCCGCGCGGCAGACCGCCGAGACCGAGGGCGACGTCGAGGGCGATGGACCCCGTCGGAATCACCGCAATGGGCTGGCGGGCCTCCTCGCCCAGGCGCATGACCGCGCCCTTGCCGAAGCTCTTCTCGACCTGCGCCAACGCCAGTTCGAGCGCCTTGTCGCGGTCAAAAGCCTGTGGTGCCATCGTCTGGTCCCCTTCTCGACGGGTGAGTCTCAATCTGTGGTTGGCGCCCACGGTAGAGGGCGGCACCGACAAGTTCCGCCGCCGAGCTTAGACGAACAGGTGTTCGATGCAAGCGACGCGCCCCTCGACACGCGGATCGGTCGGGCGACCCGCCGCGCACGATCGGCTACCGGGGGTCGACGACCGACCGTACCCAGCGCAGACTCGGCCCCAGACAGTGGTCCCGAGCGGTGGCGAACAGCCGCACGCCGGCCGGTCCCGGCCAGTCCGGGGGCAGCATGCGCTCGGGCAGTCCGGGATCGAGGTAGGGAATGGTCCGCCATTCGTCCAGCAGCGGGACGAAGACCCGGAACGCCCGCTCGTCGTCACCGCCCCACCGCAGCGCCGCCGCACCCCGATCACCCGCCGCCCCGTCGGCGGCACGCTTCTCGACCGCGTCACCGGCCGTGTCGTCGGCGAAGCCCCTGCCGTGGTGCGCGAGGAAGGTCCGGTACCGCCCGGCGAGGCCGTCCAGATCCCACCACTGCGCCGCGGCGGTACGCGGCGTCGTCGGCACGGCCATGTCGGTGGCGCGGAAGGTGGTCACGTACTCGTCGAGTCCGAGTGCGGTGACGATGGCCGCGGCCTCGTCGGCGAGATAGTGCGGGCAGATCCACAGCCCGGGCGCGACCGTCCCGCAGCCGATGGCGGACAGCCTGCGGCGCAGCTGATGTCGCGCCGCGCGCGCCGATTCCGGAATGCCGAAACAGATCAGCTGCCAGGGATCGTCCTCGCCCATCCGCCGGAAGCCGAAGATGCGGGCGTCTCCCCGGGCGTACATGGCCTCGGCGGCCGGGGTGAGACGGTATCCGCTGCGGCCGCCGCGTATTTCGGCATCGAGCACGCCCTTACCCTTCAACCGGGTGACCGCCGTGCGCGCGCTCTGCTCGGACACCCCGAGTGCGGCGAGCAGCTCGCCGAAATCGGCGATGGCGATCCAGCCACCGAGTTCGCGCACGTACGCGCCCAGCACGGTCCGCGCCAGCGAGGTGACACTGCCGGGCCGGGAATCGATGTCGTCGAGGATGGCGCCGACGGCGTGGAGTTCAGACATCGGGATCGGCGTCGAGCTCGTCGCGGATGGCGGCCACTCCGGCGAGCACCTCACCGAACGTGGTGCTCAGCGGGCTCAGGCCCAGGCGGATACCGTGCGGCCGACGGAAATCGGGCATGACGCCACGCTGCCACAGCCGCGCGGTGATCTCCCGGAACCGGGGGTGGTCGATGGTGACGTGCCCGCCGCGCCGGGCCGGATCGATGGGCGAGGACACCGTCACGCCTCGGGGCAGCAGCCATTCCCGCACGAGTTCGAGCGCGAACTCGGTGAGCGCCACCGACTTCGCGCGCACCCGCGGCATCCCGGCCGCCTCGATGAGGTCGAGCATGTCCTGGATCGGGAGCATCCCCACGATGCCGGGACTGGCGCTGATCACCCGCCGGATGCCGGGCGCGGGCACGTAACCCTGTGCCATGTCGAAGGGATTCTCCCGGCCCATCCAGCCCCAGATCGGCTGCCGGAAATCGGCCAGATGGTCGGCGCGCACATAGGCGAAGGCCGGAGATCCGGGCCCGCCGTTGAGGTACTTGTAGGTGCATCCGGCCGCGAAATCGACTCCCCAGGTGTCGAGTTCGATCTCCACCGCGCCGGCGGAATGACACAGGTCGAGCAGCAGCATGGCCCCTGCGGTGTGCGTGACGGCGGTGAGAGCGGGCGCGTCGAGCAGATAGCCGGAGCGGTAGGCGACATGGCTGAGCACCACCAGCGCGGTGCGTTCGGAGACCACCGCGGCCAGGTCCGCGGCGGTGACACCGCCGTCGACGTCGGCGTCGATCCAGCGCAGCGTCATATCGCTCTCGGCGGCAATGGATTCCATCAGATAGCGGTCGGTGGGGAAGTTGTCGCGGTCGAGCACGATCTCGGTGCGTCCGGGCCGCATGGCCAGCGCGCCGCGCGCGAGCTTGTAGAGCAGCACGCTGGTGGAGTCGCCCACGGTGGTCTGTCCGGGCGCGGCGCCCAGCAGGGTGCCGCCGATCCGGTCGCCGAGGGTCAGCGGCAGCTCGAACCACTCCTCGTCCCAGCCTCGAATGAGTCTGCGGCCCCACGCCTCGGTCACGAACGCGGACAGGCGTTCGGCGGTGCGGCCGGTGGGGCGGCCGAGGGAGTTGCCGTCGAGATAGGCGACGATCTCCGGATCGTCGTGGCCGACGAACTCGCCCGGATACGCCGCCAGCGGATCGGCGGCGTCGAGAGCCGTTGCCCGAGCGGTGAAATCGGTGTCGCTGCGGGTCATGGGGCTCCCGTTTCGGTGCGGACGGCGAAGAGTTCCGGAAAGAAGCTGACCTCGAGAGCGCGGCGCAGGAAACCCGCGCCACTGGTTCCCCCGGTCCCCCGCGCGGACCCGATGGTCCGCAGCACCGTCCGCAGATGCCGGAACCGCCACAGCTGGAAGTTCTCCTCCAGGTCGACCAGTTCCTCGAAGGTCTCGTAGACCGACCAATACTGCCGCGGGGCTCGATACACCGATGTCACCAAGGGGAGCAGCGCGGGATCGAGTTCGTAGCGTCCGGTGACATCCCGCTCCAGCGTCGACCGCGGCACCTCCAGTCCGGTGCGCGCCAGGTGCCGCCAGAAGGCGTCGTAGAGCGTGGGTTCGGAGACCAGTGCCGTCAACTCCGCGGCGGCCTGCGGTTCGTCGGCGAAAACGGCCAGAATCGCGGGATTCTTGTTGCCGAGAATGAATTCCACGGCTCGGTACTGATACGACTGGAACCCCGAGGAGTTCCCGAGAGCTCCCCGAAACCGCGCGTACTCGGTGGGCGTCAGCGTCGCCAGCACCGACCACTGCTCGGTCAGCGTCTGCTGGATGTGTTTCACGCGCGCGATGCCCTTGAGCGCGATATCGGGCGCATCATCGTCGAAAGCCGCACGCGCCGCGCGTATCTCGTGCAGCACCAATTTCAGCCACAGTTCCGTGGTCTGGTGCTGAATAATGAACAGCATTTCATCGTGCTGCGGCGGCCTGCTGACCGGATGCTGCGCACCGAGCAGCGTCTCCAGGTCCAGATAGGTGCTGTAGGTCATGGCGGTCCCCACTCAGACGGTGCCGACCACCTCAGGTTAATACATAACTGTGACGTCCGCCACGAATATGCAATACGGGCAGGCTGTCCGAGCGTGACCATCTCGGTCCGACCCTAGACGCCGCGGAGCGCGACCCAGCCCCCGTCCGAGGCCGGACGGGGGCTTCACGACTGTCACCGGATCGGCAGCAGCGTGTTCTCCTCCTCCGGACCGCGGGGGCCGAAGATGCGGCGGTCGGCTTCGGCGATGGGGGTGTCGTTGATGCTGGCCTCGCGCCGCGACATCAGCCCCTCGGGGGAGAACTCCCACAGCTCGTTGCCGTAGCTGCGGTACCACTGGCCGTCCTCGTCGTGCCATTCGTACTGGAAGCGGACGGCGATGCGGTTCTCCCGGAATCCCCAGAGTTCCTTGCGCAGGGCGTAGCCGTTCTCCTTGGCCCACTTGCGCTTCAGGAAGTCGACGATCTCGGCGCGGCCGGTCATGAACTCATCGCGATTGCGCCACACGGAATCCTCCGTGTACGCCTGCGCGACGGTCTCCGGATCGCGGGTGTTCCAGGCGTTCTCGGCGGCGCGGACCTTGGTCTGGGCCGATTCCAGATCGAACGGGGGCAGTGGGGGTCGCATGGCGAATCCTTTCGGAGAGTGGCTTCAGGGGTTCACGGGAGACAGTTCGGACGCACCCCAGCGCAGCGGGCTGGCACCGGCGATCTCGACGGCCTCGGTGACGGTGAAGTCCACTGTGGCCTGTGAGCCGGGGGCGAATGTCGTGTCGTCCCAGATTATTTCCGCTGTTCCGGTCAGCTGCAGTGTCGAGCCGGTGCGCCAGTCCGGGATCAGCAGTCCGCAGCGGGGGTCGGCGGCGATATTGCCCAGCGTCATGAACATGGAGTTGCCGCGGTAGTCCGGCCACCGCAGGCGCGTGGGCGAGAGCACCTGGAGGAAGCCGGGATTGCCGCCGCGGTGGGAAGCGTCGGCATTGCCGTCCGGATCGGCGGAGGCGATGAAGAAGGTGTCGGCGGCCGTGATCGCCCGCTGCTGCGCGGCGGTCAGCTCGGACGATCGGTGCACGGTCACCGCGGACGCGCCGCTCCAGTCGTCGATGGTGCGGCGGGTGATGTACTTCGGGCAGTTGGAGTACACCTGGTCGGTGGTGATCCGCAGCCCGCGCTCGGTCGGCTCGGTCACGCCGTTGACGCGCATCCGGCGGCGGCGCTGCGGTTGCAGGGCGATCATGCCGATGTGCCGGGTGGAACGCAGGGGTTCGGCGAGCGGATCGGCGGCGGTGGGCAGCGCGTCCACCACGATGGTGCGCTCGTCGGTGGCGCGGGCGAATCCGGCCGGGCCGATCAGCTGGCTCGCCCACAGTCGGCCCGCGTCATCGGCGGCGGCGATCACGACCAGCGGCTGTTCGGCGAGAAAGGCCGCCGCGGTGTGCGGTATCTCGGCGCGGATCATGCGTCCGACATGCTGGGCGATATCGGACTGGCCCATGCGCTGCTGCACGGCCACCTCGCCCGGGTGGTAGCTGGTGGTCATCTCGTTCTCCGGTTTGCGTCCGCCCCGGTGCGGGCTCGGTGCCCGCACCGGGTGAATCGCGATGTCGATCAGAAGAATCCGCAAGTGGGGGCGGAGCCGCTGGGCGCGGGGGCGGCCTCGGCACCACTCGGCGCGTACACCTCGAGCCGGATGCCGTCGGGGTCGCTGAAGAAGATGCCGCCGGAGGAGGCGCCCTCACCATGGGCGACGACGCCGTCGTGGGCGAAGCTCACGTTCAGATCCTTGAGCACCGACTCCACCGACCGCACCTGCTCCAGGCTGTCGACCTGGAACGACAGATGGTGCAGGCCGGGCGTCTTCGCCGAGAACTCGCCATCGCTCTGCTGCCACAGGGTCAGCACCAGCTTGCCGTCGGCGCCGAGGAAGGCGAAGCGCTGCTCGCCCTCGGTGCTCGCGCCGAGCTGCTCGAAGCCGAAGGCGCGGCGGTAGAAGTCCACCGAGCGGGTGAGGTCGGTGACGTTCAAGCCGATGTGGCCGGTGGCGAGCTGGGGTGCGGCGACCGTGGTCATGATTTCCTCCAGGGAAGCTCTAACTAGTTTGTATTGTTTTGATGGTTAGAATCTAGAAGCAGCGGGGAACCGCTGTCAACCCCCTAACTGATTTGAGTGGTTAGAATGGCACTGCCGCAACCGAACCGGACCGGAAGCTGGTTACCCTCAGGCATGCCCGTTCCACGCCCCCACCTCGGAGAGCCGCTCGCACTGGACCTGCTCAACACCCGCTGGATGAGCGGGGAAGGACTGCAGGATCTGCTCTCCGACGTGGCGGGATTGCGGCAATGGCTGGCCGACAACGATCTCGCCGAACGCTGCCCGGCCGACGCCGCGACCCTGCACGCCCTCGTGCGGGCACGCGAGGCCATCCTGCACGCGGCGCGCGGCGACGATATCGAGGAGCTCAACGGCGTCCTCGACCACGGGCGGATCCGCCGCACCCTCACCGCGCACGGCCCCCGGGACGAGGTGGAGGTCCGCGACCCCGAATGGCTACCGGGCTGGCTGGCCGCCGACGACCTGCTGACCCTGATGGCGGCGCCCGACCGCATCAAGCAGTGCGCACACCCGCACTGCGTGCTCTGGTTCTACGACACCTCGAAGAACGGCGCCCGGCGGTGGCACTCCATGGCGACCTGCGGCAACCGCGCCAAGGCGGCCCGGCACTACGCGCGCAACGCCTGACTCGCCGACCGGCTCGGATCACCGGGCACGTTTGTCGGCCGACGCGCTGAATTGATCAAGGCGCTGCAGTCACAGGCGCCGAGGCCGCCGACGCACCGAGTTCACCACCGCGCCGAGTTCACCACCGCGCCTTGGGCACATCGAATTCGGCGCACAGGGCGCGCCACACATCGCGGGGATCGACCCCCGCCTCGATGGCTTGCGCCCCGGTCTTCCCCATGGACGGCAGCACGTGGTCGCTCAGCAGCGCATCCCCGCGCGCCGTGCCGAACTCGGTGTACAACAGCTCCTGGAACTCCGTCAACCGCACGGCCGCGAGCCTACGCGAGGGCGTGAACGCCGGTACGAGCCCGGGTCCGCGCCCACTCGGCCGCGCGCCGGGCGACATCACGCACACGACCATCGAAGGCCACCGCTCGTCACAACGCCGCGACTGGCCGGGCGCGCGTCCGCCAAGCACCGAAGCCACCCCGGCCGAGAGCGTGTTCGCGCCGCGAGCCACCTCAGCTACCGGCGTGCGCGCCACGAGCCACCTCAGCTACCGGCGTGCGCGCCACGAGCCACCTCAGCTACCGGCGTGCGCCGCGGGCCACCTCAGCTACCGGTGTGCGCGCCGCGGGTCCCTCAGCTACCAGCGTGTGCTCGCCACGAGCCACCTCGGCTAGCGGTGTACTCGCCGCGAGCCACCTCGGCTAGCGGTGTGTGCGCGCCGCGGCGGCCACCTCGTGGCACAGCGGCACGGGGTCCGAGACCACACTCGCGCCGGCGGACGCCTTGCGGGCGCGCTCGGCGAAGGTCGGCTCGTCGAGTATCCGGCGCACCGCGGTGCGGACGGCCTCGGCGGTGAGCGGGCGGACCAGGAGCGAACTGCCGTGGCGGGCCGCACGATTGGCCAGTTCCCATTGATCGCCGCCACCCGGGACGGTCACCACCGGCACTCCGGCCAGCAGCGATTTCGCCAGCAGCCCGTGGCCGCCACCGCCGATCACGACCGCGGCGTGCCGCAACAACTCGTCCTGTCGACCCAAACCCGCTGTGGCCCACGGCGGCAGTTCGGCGGGCGGGATGTCCAGCATGGAGATCGCCACCCGCACCCCGGCGCCGTCGAGCGCCTCGAGCACGGTGTCCACCATGCCGCTGACACCCGTGTGCGCGGTGGACGGCGCGACCATGACCAGCGGGTCGTCACCCGGCGGCAGGTCGAGAACATTCGCCGTCGGCTCCCACAGCAGCGGGCCGACCAGGTGCGCATTGTCCGGCCAATCCGGGCGGGGCACCTCCAACGCGGGCAGGGTCGCGACCAGCCGCGCCGCGGGACCGGGATCCTCGGGGGGCAGGCCGATGCCCGCCCGGGCTCGCTCGCGCTGCTCCTCGCCCTGTCGGATGGCGCGCGCAGTCATTCCGCGCAGCACCGCGTCGCGGGCCCGGCCGCTCAGCCCCTCCCCCGGCGCGAGCCCACTTCCGATGGGCGGCAGCCCTTTCGATGGCAGGTAGAGCGGATGCGGGGAGAGCTCCACCCACGGCACCTTCATCCGCTCGGCCGCCATCCCGCCGCCCGCGGTGAGCACGTCCGAGACCACCAGATCGGGCAGCATGGCACTCATATCGGGCAGGATCTCGGTCGAGATGAAGGCCGCGCGTTCGTGGATCCGCTGCCCGGCGTCGGCATCGTCGTCCTCGGCGCGGGGCGCGAGCCCTTTGAGCCGCCGTACCCCGATACCGACCTGTTTCGCGGCGTCGAACCACCGCGGCCCAGTGAACAGCACGGGCTCATCGCCCGCCTCGAGAAATCGCAGACACAGGGCGATCGCGGGGAACGCATGCCCCGGATCCGGCCCGGCCACCACCGCTACTCGCACGCGCCCAGCGTGCCATATCCGCGGGTGGAACTCAGCACACACGATTGTGCGGGGGCGCTTCGCACCACTGTGCCGGGGCATTACGCACTACTGCGGCGGGGCGTTCGGCGCATGACATGCGAGCGTATATGCCCAGATACGCATATTTCAGTGTCGATATCGCGCCCGCCGCCTTCCCCTCGCGGGTACGACTGCACTCGGCTCAGCGGCCGAACCCGTGACCCCGACCGCCGAACGCGCAAAGCCCGGCGGCCGAACCCGTGGACTCAGCCGCCGAAGTAGTACAGCTCGAACCCCGTCGCGCGAGCGGCCGGGAAGCCCTCGATGGGCCCCGTCGACATGTCGACGATGGCGCGCGCCTGCTCCAGCACCGGGTCCGAACTCAAGGCGGCGAGGTAGCGGCCATGGGCGACAAGGGATTCCACCGCGGGTCCGATGGTATCGGTGACGTCCACGGCGTGCGTGACTTTCGGCCCCGTGACCGCCGCCCAACGCGGCGACCAGACGGGCAGTTCCGCCAGTTCGGGGAAGATCCACTCGTTGCCCGCGTCGGAGACGGCGTCCAGACCGGCTCGGCCCACCGCCCGATGGTCGGCGCTGTTGACGTATCCGGGTGCCCAGGTATCACCGAAGTTGAACAGGATCACCATCTCCGGCCGGTGGCGGCGGATAGCGGCGGCCAGGTCCCGGCGCAGCGCGAGAGACTCCTCGACCCGCCCGTCCGGATACCCGAGAAACTCCACCTCCGCGACCCCCACGGCCTTGGCGGCGGCGATCTCCTCCGCCTCGCGCAGCGGCCCGGATTCCGCGGGCGGCAACCCCGCGATACCGGCCTCACCGCTGGTCACGAGCACATAGCGAATGTCCTTGCCCTGCCGTGTCCAACGCGCCACGGCGGCTGCCGCGCCGTACTCGATGTCATCGGGGTGCGCGACGATGACGATGCCGCGCTGCCAGTCCTCGGGTAACTGCTCCATGGCGGTATTCAAACATCCGCGAGCATTCGACACGGCCCACCGGCCGCACCCACACCTTCACACCGCGGACAGCGTGCTGGCGTCGACAGCCACCACAGCGCGGCCCATCATGCGCATGGGGCTCGCGCGTTCCGGGCGACGACCGCTCCGAACAACCCGCCCGCGCCACCCGGCCGGCCGTCCGATACCGACGCCGGATACGACCCACCACCCCGCGCGCACGCCATCACCCGGAACACGTGCCCCGACCCCGGATCAGGCTCCGCGCGCCCGAACGCTCGGGCACCACGCCCAGCTGGACGCGACCTGCCCGGATCTCGTCTCACAGCGCACCCAACACCCCCTCGAACGCCGCCTCGGCGGCCCCCAGCAGCTTCAAATCCGCTCCCAGCGTGGACTTCTCGATCCGCACCCCGCCCAGTGCCCGGCTCACGATGCTGCGCTCACGCACCCGGTCCCGGACGCGCGCGACGACCACATCGGGCAGGGCGGTGAACAGGTCGCCGAGCACCACCAGTTCGGGGCCGAGGACGTTCACCACGTTCACCAGGCCGAGCACCAGCCAGTCCGGGTACTCCCCCAGCCGCGCCAGCGGGTCCGAATCCCGTTCCAGGGTGCGCAATTCGGCGACGATTCCACCGCGCGGACCATGTTCGGGCAGGCCGAGCGCCCGGCACAGCGCGGCCTGCCCGACCTCGCCCTCCCAGCAGCCCACATTGCCGCAGTGGCAGGCCCGCCCATCGGGGCGCACGGTCATATGGCCGATCTCGCCGAGGTATCCGGCCGCGCCGCGCAGAATGCCACCCTGTGCGATCAGACCGCCGCCCACGCCCACATCGGCGGAGACGAATACGGCGTCGGCCGTGCCCCGGCCCGCGCCGCGCACATGTTCGGCGAGAGCACCGAATTCGGCGTCGTTGCCGACCGCCACGGGCAGCCCCAGCACCGCCGACATGCGCTCCCCCAGCGCCACTTCCGACCACCGAAGGTTGGCCGCCGTATGGACGTATCCGTCGGTGCGGCGCACCACCCCGGGCACCGAGATGCCGACCGCCACCGGGTGCACGCCGAGATCACCGGCCAGCAGGGCGGCGGATTCGGCGACATGGGTGACCACTTCGATCGGATCGCGTTGCCGCCCGTGCAGATTCCAGCTGTTGCGCCCGAGGATGTGCCCGCCGAACCCCACCAGCGCGATGGCGGTGCGTTCGACCTGCACGTCCACCGCCAGCACCACCGCCGCCTGGGGTTGCGGCAGCACCAGCAGCGACGGCCGCCCGGCCCCGCGCCCGGCACCCGCGGGCGTCTGGCGCGGCACCCGCTCCTCCACGATCCCGGCCTCGGCCAACCCGTCCACCAGCATCTTGATGGTGGACCGGTTGAGTCCTAGGTCGGTGGCCAGGGCCGCCCGGGTCGCCGGTCCGCCGATGTGCAGCAGTCGCAGCAGACTGGACCGGTTGAAGCGACGCACCTCGTCCGGGCGGGCGACGGTCATGGCATCAGGAATACCATTGCGGCGCTCACCGTCCCGACGCGGCGCTGCGACGGCGGGACAGAGCGTCGACGGTGGCGGCCAGCAGCAGCACCAGACCGGTCACGATGGAGACCACCGCGGCGGGCTGGCGCAGCAGCCCCAGACCGTTCGCGACCACCGCGAGCACCGCGCCGCCGATCACGGCGTCGGCCACCCGGCCCTTGCCGCCGAACAGCGAGGTGCCGCCGATCACGGCCGCGCCCACCGCGAACAGCAGCGTATTGAGCCCGCCGGCCTGCGGGTCGACCGAGCCGACCTTGGACGAGTAGACGATGGCCCCGACCGCCGCGCACGCCGAGCTGATCACGAAAACACTGGCCCGCAGCCGGGTCACGTCGATACCGGCGCGCCGCGCCGCCTCCCGGTTGCCGCCCACCGCGTAGATGTGGCGACCGTAGGTGGTGCGATTGAGCACATAGGTGCCGACCACCAGCAGCGCCAGCACGATCGGCACCACGTACGGTACACCCGAGATCTCGATGAGATCGCTCGGCGACCGGTTCACGGTGAGCAGCGCGGTCACCACGGCCGCGAATCCGGTGAGCGCCACCACCTTCGTGACCACCAGCGGGGTCGGCTGGGTCACCAGGCCGCGCTTGCGCCGCCGCAGATGTCCGCCCAGCGTGACCGCCGCGTAGCCGCCGGCCGCGACGACGAACAGCGCCCAGCTGCCGATCGTGGACAGATTGCCGTTGGCGACCTGGTTCAGCACGTGCGAGGAGCTGATGCCCAGCACCCCGCCCTCACCGATGAGTTGCAGGATCACGCCCTGCCAGGCGAGGAACAGCGCGAGCGTCACCACGAAGGAGGGCATCCCGATCTTGGCGATGAGGAAGCCGGTGATGCAGCCGATGGCGGTGCCCACGCACACCGCGAGCAGCATCTCCACCCACGGGTTCGCCTCGAAGCCGATGACGGTGATGGCGACGCCGAGCAGCGACATGAACACACCCGGCCAGATACGCAGGAACGCCGCCAGGGCGGCGGCCAGCACCAGCATGGCCACGAAGACGATGAAGACCGTCGATCCCATGCCCGCGAGCAGATTCCCGTTCTCCACGTAGTGCATGGCCAGGACCGCGCCCGCCACGCCGGAGGCGGTGCCCGCGGACAGGTCGATCTCACCGATCAGCAGCACGTAGACGATGCCGATGGCGATGATGGTCTGCCCCGCGCCCTGCGCCAGCAGATTGGCGATGTTGTTGAGCGAGAGGAAGACGTCCGACAGCGTCGAGAACAGCACCACCAGCGCGATGAGGCCCAGGATGGCCGGCAGCGAACCGATATCGCCGGACCGCACGCGAATAATGTAGTCGCGCAGCGCATCCCGGGTGGACATGGCGGTGGTGTCGATCCCGAAATCGGAGACCGCGGTGTCGGCGGCCGTCGAGCCGGCGGATTCGGAAACCTTCACAGCGCCACCGCCTCCGGTCGCGCCAGCCCGAGTTCGCCGGACCGGCCCGCGGTGATCAGCTCCACCACCTGGGCATGGGTGACATCGGCCGCCCGCACCTGCGCCGCCATCCGGCCCAGGTACAGCACGGCGATGCGATCGGCCACCTCGAACACGTCGGCGAGATTGTGACTGATCAGCACCACCCCGAGCCCCTGTTCGGCGAGTCTGCGCACCAGGTCGAGCACCTGGCGGGTCTGGGCCACGCCGAGCGCGGCGGTGGGTTCGTCCAGCAGCACCAGATTGCTGTTCCACAGTACGGCTTTGGCGATGGCCACCGTCTGCCGCTGCCCGCCGGAGAGCGCCGAGACCGGGGTGCGGACCGATTTCACGGTGCGCACGCCCAGGGAGGCGAGGGTGCGCCGCGCCGCCTCCTCCATATTCGCCTCGTCGAGGAACCAGGGTCGGCCGCGCTCGCGGCCGAGGAACATATTCGCGACGATATCGAGATTGTCGGCCAGCGCCAGATCCTGGTAGACGACCTCGATGCCCAGGGCGGCAGCGTCTTTGGGCCCGTGGATGCGGACTTCCTCGCCGCGGAAGCGCACCGTGCCGGAGTCGGCGGCGTGGATGCCGGCGATACATTTCACCAGCGTGGACTTGCCCGCGCCATTGTCGCCCACCAGGGCGGTGACCGATCCGGCCGGTACGGTGAAGTCCACCTCGTGCAATACCCGCACCGGGCCGAAACTCTTGTTCAGCCCGGTGATGTCGAGCAATGGCTCGGTCATGGCGGATCAGCCGATGCCGAGTTCGGCGCAGGTGGCGCTCAGGTCACCGGAGCAGACATCGGCGGCCTGCACATAGCCGGTGTCGATGACTGTCTTCACCTGATCCTTCAGGATCGTCTGCGGTTCCAACAGCACCGATTTCACGTCGCGATCGCCCTTCGGATCCTGACTCACGTCCTGGGCCAACGCGTCCGCGGCGGCCTTGTCGCCCTTGGCCAGGGCGGCGGCCAATGCGGCGGCGGCCTCGGCCTCGGCCTGGATCGGCTTGAACACCGTCATGTACTGGTCACCGCGCAGCACGGCCTTGAGGCCCTCCACGGTGGCGTCCTGGCCGGTGACCGGCACCCGCCCGTTGAGGCCGTTCTTCTTGAGCACGGTGATCACCGCGCCCGCCAGTCCGTCGTTGGCGGCGACCACGCCGTCGACCGTGCCACCATTACCGGTGAGCAGCTGTTCGAAGACGGTGCCGCCCTTCTGGTTGTCCCAGCCGTCGATGGGCTGGCTGTGCACCAGCTTCAGCGCGCCCGACTCGTAGAGCGGCTTCAGGATATTCGTTTGTCCCTGATGGAAGAGGGTCGCGTTGTTGTCGGTGGGAGCCCCCTCGATCTCGATGACCTCCGCGCCCGGCTTGTCCCGCAGGGCGTCGGCCATGGCCTGGCCCTGGAGTTCGCCGACGCGCACATTGTCGAAGGACACGTAGTAGTCGGAGGATCCGCCGAGGCTGAGCCGGTCGTAGTCGATGGTGGGGATGCCCGCGCGCCGCGCCTTGGCTGCGACGGTGCTGCCCACCTCGCTGTTGATGGCGGCGATGATGAGCACCTTCACACCCTGGGCGATCATGCCGTCGGCCAGCGCGCTGAATTTCTGCACGTCGCCCTGGGCGTTCTGCACGTCGGCGTCGAAACCCTCGGCGCGCAGGGCCTGTTCGAGCATGGGCTTGTCGAAGGACTCCCAGCGGGCGGAGGTGGCGGTCTCCGGCAGGATCACGCCGACGGTGCCGCTGCCGCCACCGCCGCCCGCCGCGGTGGTGGGGCCGTCGTCGCGGGTGGTGTTGGAGCCGCAGGCGGTGAGGGCCATGAGCCCGGATACGGCCAGGGCGCACAGCGCGTACCCCGGGCGGCGGGTGCGCCGGGAGTTTCGGGGCGGGAGCGGGGTTTTCGTCCTCATCGGGTGACCTTTCGAGCGGCGGTCACGGGTAGGCGACCGCGCACCGACTAAATGTTGTGGGCAACAACATATGCGACGGCGGTCGCCTCCGATGGCGAATTGCCCGAATCAGGGCAGCAGCACGACCTTTCCGCCCGCATGGCCCGCGATGACGAACTCGTGCGCGGCGGCGACCTCGGTGAGCGGATAGGTCGCGGCGACGACGAGTCCCAGTGTGTCCGCACCGAGCAGCTCGAGCAGTTCCCGCCACGCCCCGGCCCGGATCTCGGTGCCCGGATCCGCGCCCGGACCGCCACCCAGAGCCTTGATGCCGGTCTCGGCCACCCGGGCGAAGGCCACGATGGTGGCGATGCGCGCACGGTCGGCGACCAACGCCAGGGAAACGTCGACGGCCTCGTCGGTGCCGACGGTGTCGA
>NZ_JASCXP010000081.1:0-21339 GCF_030010695.1 Nocardia sp. CC201C | reverse complement strand
CAGGTCGAACTAGTGTGATCATCAGGCGCTCCTCGTACAACCTCGTTTCCAAGGGGCTTCGCTGAACCTCTCGGCTCGGCGTCTCGGCCCCTGGTCGGTGTCCGTGTCGCTCTGACCTGGAATAAGTTACGTGTCTGCGAATGCAGTGTCAAATCGCCTGGTCAGAGGCCCAATTCTGCGTTCACGCGTTCGCCTTGTCGCATCCTGTCCCGTCGAACCGGTCGAACAAGTCGCGAATTAATGCGACCGGTCGCCTTAATTGCGGCATCCGGCTGACAGCGATCCACTCAGTAGCGCAGGATCGCCGCGAACTCCGGCGCCTTCTCCCCCACCGGTCCGGTTATCTCGGTGCCCTCCAGCAATCCCGCCAAGCGCTCCGACTCGACCAGATAGACGCTGCCGTCATCGGTGAGCGTGCGCACCGCGGCGGCCTCCGTCAGATCCGCGTCCGGATGGGCGGGGTCGGACATCATCAGCACCGCGTCGGAGGAGACGTCGTACCACCCCGGCACGGTCGCATCGGCCGCCAGCAGCAGGGTGTCGACTCGACCGCGATAGGCGCTGCGCACCACATCGCCGATGGCGGTCACCGCCCGCGGACTGCCCTGTCCGATCAGTTCGGCCGCCCGATGCAGCGCCTCGTCCCGGCCGCCCTCGAAAGTGGGTCGGACAACCTCGTACGCGCGCGCGTGCAGGTCGCCGTCGTCCAGGGCCTCCGGATTCGTCTCGATCGTGCCCGCGATCCGCCCGGACAGCTTCTGGTTCTTGCGGATATGACCCGCCAGCTCGGCGTCGCCGATGAGCACCAGCGGCAACCGGTCGTCGGCGATGTGCTGCGCGACGGCGGCGGCGACCGCTCCCGCGTACTGCTCCAGCCCCGCTTTGCGCCATTCGGGCGGGGCCTCGCCGTAGACCTGGGTCCGGGCCGCGATCGGGCGACCGGTCTGCGGTCGTGACGCCGGGCTGCCCTGGATCGGACCCTGGTAGTCGTTCTTCCCCGCCGTCTCCGCGACATCGGCGGGGAACTCCACATCGTGGTTCTGGTCCAGGGTGTGCCGAGTGGCCTCGAACAGCCGGGTCGTATGCGCGGTCACCGCGAGCACGCGGAAGCTGCCGTCCGCGGCGAACAGCGGCAGCAATGGTTTCACCGAGAACTCCGGACCGACGTGGGTTCGTGGTTCGAAGGACAGGGGCACCCGGTATATCCGCAACCCCCCGGCATCGAGGAACAGGGCCAGCCCGTCACTCTGGTGCTGCCAGAAGTCGTCATCGTCGCGCAGTGCGGCGGCCGGAGCCAGCAACGCGTCCGCATCGACGGCGCGCATACCCGCTTCCACGAGTTTCTCCCGCGCCTCATCGATCAGGTCGCGCAGCCTGATCGGGTCCTGCCTGGTCTCTCGGCCACCCCGATGCGTCGGCAGGTAGATCGAGACGCCACGGTCGGGTGTGGCCTCGATGAGCTGCGACAAGTCCGAACGCGTCAACATCGGCAACCCCTCTTTACGTCGATGGCGGAAGCAGGTGGGCGATGGCATCGCATCACCCACCATCGAGCTACCCGGCCTCGCGAGGCGGAAACCGACCTGTTGCCGGACGGTGAGGGGCCGCGGCATACCGGATTCCGCCCGGGTCGCGTCGCCGCCCGAATCCGCGGCAGTGGCGTCATGCACCGGGTTACGCCGTGGTTGCGTCATGTGGTGGAGCATCGTCTACTCGGCGGCGTCCATGTGATGGCGTCGTCTACTCGGCGTCGTCTACTCGGCGGCGGCGTCACGGGTGTCGAGCGTGGCCCGCAGCGCTTCCCCGGTCGGCGTCGGTTCGATGCCGAACTCCTTGGTCGCGGCCGTGGAGTCCAGTACGAATGGCCGATCGAACTGGTAGCGCAGCTCGCGCAGCTCGCGAGCATCGGCATTGACGAGACCGGCGGCCCACAGCAGCACCGACGGCATGCGGCGGACACGCGCGGGCGCGGTACCCGTGAGGGACGCGGCCAGCTCGGCGAGCGCACGCACCGACATCGGTTCCGCCGTGGGCACATGCCAGGCCCGCCCCCAGGCCGATTCGTCATCGGCCACCGCGACGGCCGTGCGGGCCACGTCCTCGACGGCCGTCCAGCTGTGCGGGGCGTCCGGGTCGCCGGGGAACAGTGCCGTCCGGCCCGCCACGACGGCGGGCAGGACGGTCTCGGTGAACGTCGACTTCGCCCCCGCGCCGAGGTAGTCGGAGCCACGCACCTCGGCGGCGCGAATGCGGCCTGCCCCATGCGCCGCCAGCGCGGCTTCCCACAGTTCGGCCCGCAGCCGTCCCTTCACCGAGTTCGGCCGCAGCGGGTGCGATTCGGTGACCGCGCCGTCGAATTCGCCGTAGCCGTACAGGTTTCCGACAGAGACGAGAACCGCGCCGGAGGATTCCGCGGCACCGATCGCGGCGTCGTTGAGTGGCGGGAAGCCGGTAGTCCAACGGGCGTACGGAAGTCCGGCGCACTGGAAGATCGCGGTCGCTCCCGCACACTGCTCCGCGAGCGCGGCGGGATCGGTGGCATCGACGCGCAGACGGTGGACGCGCGCATGCTCGGGCCCCGCCCCGCCGCGGGTCAGCAGGCGGACGTCGTCACCCCGCTCGGCCAGCAGCAGTGCGGTGGCCGATCCCACGGGCCCGGCTCCGATGACGACGTGCAGGGCCATGGCTACTCGCTCCTGTTCCACTGGCGAAACACTCACTTCACGACACTAGATCGAGTCAGCGTCCCGCGCACCCCGCACACCGTGTCGGCCGCTCTGGCTAGGGTCATGAATCGTGGGTTATGACACCAGCTTTCACGCTGTGGACATGCGTGTGATCGAGGATCGGATCGTCCCGTTTCTGGCGGGACTCGGTGCGGAGGGGGATATCGACGATTTGGTGACGCGTGCGGCCGAGCAGGCCCGCGTACGGTTCCGGGCCAAGGCGTGGGCGCTCGGTGCGCTGAAGGCAGGTGCCGAGTCCAGTGGCTTCGACAGCCGTCTGCACGTATGGGGGCGGCCCTTCCTCATCACCGAGGAGGACGCCGAGGCCGTCGCGGACTGGGTGCTGCGCTTCAGCGCGGCCACCCCGGACACCGTGGACGGGCTCGTGGTCGAGCAATTGCGCCGACTGGATCCGGCACTCGCAGAGCGGGTGCGGCCCGATATGTCGGGCACCCTGCCCGAAGGGGAGAACCTGCGGCGCATGGTGTCCTGGAAGGTCGAACTGCTGCGGCACGCCGCGCTGGCGCTGCGGGCCGGACGGACGCGGGTCGAGGATCCACACTCCGACGACGTGCACGACGCCGCCGGACTGCTCACCGGCAATGCGCAGTTCGTCCTGCTGGAATTCGTGGCCGCCCTACTACCCGGGTGGATGGATCGCGGCCACACCTGGCCGACCCGGCTGGGGCCGGAGACCGGCGCCGGTCTGCCCGCCGGATTCGGCGGCAACGGCGCGCTGCTGGGCCGACTGCCCGAACTCCTCCCCGACCTCGACTGGACGGACGACGAGTCGATCATGGGCAACTACTCGGTCGGCGGCATGGTCCCGCCCGACCGCGTGCCCGCGGCGCGCGCCTGGCTGACCGAACACCGGGATCGACTGGTCGGCGACGACGGCTACCTCGAGACCTCGCAGCGCAAGTGCCGGGAGGCCTTCGCGCTGGCCGACCGCATCGGCGGCGGCTTCGTCGAGGCCACGGAGATCTACAGCGGGTTCGAAGGAAAGATCAACTAGGAAAGGTCCACCGGCCAGCACAGCCCGAAGGCCGACCACCCGGTGGGTGATCGGCCTTCGGTCGTTCTAAACCTGTTGCCGGAAGGCAGGACTCAGAAGTCCATGCCGCCCATGCCACCGGTCGGGTCGCCGGCGGGAGCGGCGGCCTTCTCCGGCTTGTCGGCGACGACGGCCTCGGTGGTGAGGAACAGGGCCGCGATGGAGGCCGCGTTCTGCAGCGCCGAGCGGGTGACCTTGACCGGGTCGGCGACGCCGGCGGCCAGCAGGTCGACGTACTCGCCCGAGTCGGCGTTCAGGCCGTGGCCCGCCGGGAGGTTCGAGACCTTCTCGGCGACGACGCCGGGCTCCAGGCCCGCGTTGAAGGCGATCTGCTTCAGCGGGGCGGACAGCGCGACGCGGACGATGTTCGCGCCGGTGGCCTCGTCACCCGACAGGGACAGACCGTCCAGGGCCGGAGCCGACTGCAGCAGGGCCACGCCACCACCGGCGACGATGCCCTCCTCGACGGCGGCCTTCGCGTTGCGGACGGCGTCCTCGATGCGGTGCTTGCGCTCCTTGAGCTCGACCTCGGTGGCCGCGCCCGCCTTGATCACCGCGACACCGCCGGCCAGCTTGGCCAGGCGCTCCTGCAGCTTCTCACGGTCGTAGTCGGAGTCCGAGTTCTCGATCTCGGTGCGGATCTGCGCGACGCGGCCCTTGATGGCCTCCTCGTCACCCGCGCCCTCGACGATGGTGGTCTCGTCCTTGGTGATGACGACCTTGCGGGCCTGGCCCAGCAGCTCCAGACCGGCGGTCTCCAGGGAGAGGCCGACCTCTTCGCTGATGACCTCGCCACCGGTCAGGATGGCGATATCGGCCAGCATGGCCTTGCGGCGGTCACCGAAGCCCGGGGCCTTCACGGCGACGGACTTGAAGGTGCCGCGGATCTTGTTGACGACCAGGGTCGACAGGGCCTCGCCCTCGACGTCCTCGGCGATGATCAGCAGCGGCTTGCCGGCCTGGATGACCTTCTCCAGCAGCGGCAGCAGGTCCTTGACGGTCGAGATCTTCGAGCCGACCAGCAGGATGTACGGATCCTCGAGGACCGCTTCCTGACGTTCCGGGTCGGTGACGAAGTAGCCCGAGATGTAGCCCTTGTCGAAGCGCATACCCTCGGTCAGCTCCAGCTGGAGGCCGAAGGTGTTGCTCTCCTCGACGGTGATGACGCCTTCCTTGCCGACCTTGTCCATGGCCTCGGCGATGAGCTCACCGATGGACGAGTCGCCCGCCGAGATACCGGCGGTGGCGGCGATCTGCTCCTTGGTCTCGACCTCCTTGGCGACGTCGAGCAGCTTGGCGGTGACGGCCTCGACGGCCTTCTCGATGCCGCGCTTCAGGCCCAGCGGGTTCGCGCCGGCCGCGACATTGCGCAGGCCCTCGCGCACCAGCGCCTGGGCGAGGACGGTCGCGGTGGTGGTGCCGTCACCCGCGACGTCGTCGGTCTTCTTGGCGACTTCCTTGACGAGCTCGGCGCCGATCTTCTCGTACGGATCCTCGAGCTCGATCTCCTTCGCGATCGAGACACCGTCGTTGGTGATGGTGGGGGCGCCCCACTTCTTCTCGAGCACGACGTTGCGGCCCTTGGGGCCCAGCGTCACCTTGACAGCGTCCGCGAGGGCGTTCAGACCCCGCTCGAGACCCCGGCGAGCCTCTTCGTCGTACGCAATTGTCTTGGCCATTGCGTTGAGATCCTCCAGATCAGGGGATTGACACGATCTGGCCAGGCTCGGTGCCCGCGACGGACGACCAGGGGATGTGTGAGTCCCGGCCTCACCGTTCTGACCTGGCACTCACAGGTCGCGAGTGCCAAAGCCCTTTTTAGCACTCACCGGTGGCGAGTGCAAGGTCAGCCGAGATCGATGCTCGGGTAGAGCGGGAAGCCCGCGAGCAGGTCCGCGGCGCGCCGCGAGATCTCCTCGGCGACCTTCGGTTCCAGCACGTGCTGCGCCTTGGACGGCGCGCCCTTGGCGGTGGTGCCGGGTTCGGCGGCGGTGAGGACCCGGTCGATCAGGGCGGCGATCTCGTCCATCTCGGCCGCGCCCAGGCCGCGGGTGGTCAGGGCGGGGGTGCCGATGCGGATGCCCGAGGTGTACCAGGCGCCGTTCGGGTCGGACGGGATGGCGTTGCGGTTGGTGACGATGCCCGAATCGAGCAGGGCGGCCTCGGCCTGACGGCCGGTGAGACCGTAGGAGGACGCGACGTCGATGAGATTGAGGTGATTGTCGGTGCCGCCGGTGACCAGGGTCGCGCCGCGGCGCATGAGGCCCTCGGCCAGCGCGCGGGCATTGTCGACGATGCTCCGGGCGTAGTCGCGGAACTCGGGGCGGCGGGCCTCGGCCAGCGCGACCGCCTTGGCCGCCATCACGTGCGGGAGCGGACCGCCCAGCACCATCGGGCAGCCGCGGTCGACCTGATCGCGCAGCGAGTCGTCGCACAGCACCATGCCGCCGCGCGGACCGCGCAACGACTTGTGGGTGGTGGTCGTGACGATCTGAGCGTGCGGCACCGGATCGAAGTCGCCGGTCAGCACCTTGCCCGCGACCAGACCGGCGAAATGCGCCATATCGACCATGAGCGTGGCGTCGACCTCGTCGGCGATCTCGCGCATGACGCGGAAGTTCACCAGCCGCGGATACGCGGAGTAACCCGCCACGATGATCAGCGGCCGGAACTCGCGGGCGGTGGCGCGCAGCGCCTCGTAGTCGAGCAGGCCGGTGGCCGGATCGGTGCCGTAGGAGCGCTGCTCGAACATCTTGCCCGAGATGTTCGGGCGGAAACCGTGGGTGAGATGCCCGCCCGCGTCCAGGGACATGCCGAGCATGCGCTGATCGCCGAAGGCGGCGCGCAGTTCGGCCCAGTCGGACTCGGACAGGTCGTTGATCTGCCGCACACCCACCCGCTCCAGAGTGGGGGCCTCCACCCGCTGCGCCAGAATCGCCCAGAAGGCGACCAGATTGGCGTCGATACCGGAATGCGGCTGCACGTAGGCGTGCCGCGCGCCGAAGAGTTCCTTCGCGTGCTCGGCGGCCAGCGACTCGACGGTGTCCACATTGCGGCAGCCCGCGTAGAAGCGGCGGCCGACGGTGCCCTCGGCGTATTTGTCGCTGAACCAGTTGCCCATGGCCAGCAGGGTGGCCGGGGAGGCGTAGTTCTCCGACGCGATGAGCTTGAGCATCTCGCGCTGATCGTGCAGTTCCCGACCGATGGCCTCGGCGACGCGCGGCTCGACGGCGCGCACGACATCGAGGGCGGCGCGGTACGCGGTGGACTCCCGCGACAGAGATTCCGAGGAAAGGGGCTGCTGGGTCATACGGGCCTCCGGGGGTCGGGTGGGAACGGTCACCGTGGCCCAGGCGCACGGCACTTCGTTCACAGGCCGCTCCCCGATGGTCGTTCCCATCCCAGCGCGCCAGTCACGGCCCGTCGGCAAGCCTACCCGGCCCGCCGACGAACCTGGTCGGCACCTATTTCTTCGCCGCCATGACCGATTCGAGCAGGGCGGTGATGTCCGCTTCGATCGACTCCTTGTCCAGGCCGAGGCCGGACAGCGGACCCGACCCGTCCTCCAGCTCCAGCATCGCCAGCAGGATGTGTTCGGTGCCGATGTAGTTGTGGCCCATGCGCAGCGCCTGCCGGAAGGTGAGCTCGAGCGACTTCTTGGCCTGCGCGTCGAAGGGCACCAGCGCGGGCACCGCCGCGCTCGACGGTTCCGGCACCGCCCCCTCGGCCACCCGGCGCACGGCGTCCGCCGACACGCCCTTGGCGATGATCGCTTGCACCGCGAGCCCTTCCGGCTCGCTGAGCAGGCCCAGCAGCAGATGCGCGGTGGTGATCTCGGCATTGCCGCGGGTGCGGGCCTCCTCCTGTGCGGCGACCACCACGGCGCGGGCGCGGGGGGTGAACTTGGCGAAGCCCGCATTGGGGTCCATGGTCGCGGCGTCGGCCGGGTCGCCGGGGGCCTTGGGGACGAAGCGCTTCTGGGCGGCCTGTTTGGTGACGCCCATACTGGCGCCGATATCGGTCCAGGACGCGCCGGAACGGCGGGCCTGGTCCACGAAGTGTCCGATCAGATGGTCGGCGAGTTCGTCGAGATGCCCGCCGACGACGACCGCGTCGGAGAGCTGTTCCAGCACATTGTCGGGGCGGGCCTTCTTGATGCCATCGATCAGGTCGTCGAGGCGGAGGGAGTGCGTCATGCGTCAACGATAGGTTGACACACCGAGCGAGGTCAACCGTTGGTTGACGATTTCATCGCGGGCGAACACACCCGCCGCGCCACTACCCCCGTGCTCCGAGCATCGCCACCACCCGCTCGGGATCGTCCACCTCCACGATCGCCCGCGCGTACTTCCCGCTCGAGAAGTCGATGACCACGGCCCGCTCCGGATTCCGCACATCCCAGAAGATGCGCTCGCCCCGGTGCAGGAAGGTGCCCGCAGTGATCACCCGCGGCACATAGGTGCCCGGCAGCCGAATCCCCCTGGGCCTGCGCGCCATATCGGGATCGATCGCCACACCGCGCACCGCGCGCTTGGGCACCACCAGCCGCCGCCTGAGCGCCCACACCTTGTGCCACCCCCGCGGCTCGATCACCAGGTCGTCACCCTCGATGCGCACATCAGCCATGGCCACCTCCTTCGCCGCGACCTTACCGATCGTGAGCCACTGCCGCCCCCGGGAGACGGTGTCGCTGCCGTGCACCTCCGCCGTGAATCGCAGGCGGACAGCTGCCATCGGCGACGCCTTCGTGGTGTGGTCCGGAACCGCACGGCTGCTCACCGAGCGCGTGCCCGCCGCCGACTACAGGCCTGCGCTGGTGGTGGCGGATGCCGTGGCGGGCCGTCCTCGCGGTCGTCGCCGTCGCCCCCTGGACGCCGCGCTTCGTGCCCATCCGCCGCAAGCCCTGCACACCTGCTGCGTGGAGAGCAGTAGCCACGGCCCCGGGGCCAAGCCGATTCGCTGCTCTGTCGACGGGCGGCGCGGACGCGCGCCGTCAGGGGCGGGCGGCGGAAGCCGCGAAGCGGACGATGAACTCTTTCACGCGGGCGGCGGGGCGGCCGGTGAGGACGCGGCGGGTGGGGGTGTCGTCGGATTCGAGGAATTGGATGAGACCGTCGCGGCGGCCGAGGCTCAGGCATTGGAGCTGGTAGCGGAAGGTCAAGGGGGCGGGGGTGTTTCCGGCGATCGTGGCCGCGATCGAGGTGGCGGCGTGTTTGCCGGTGGGGAGGGCGGTGGCGCAGGCCATGCGGAGGTCGCGGTCGGCGGGGCCCGCGATGACGGCGGCGTCGCCCGCGGCGTAGACGGCCGGGTGGGAGCGGGAGCGCAGGGTGGCGTCGGTCAGGACGCGGCCGCGGGGGTCGACGGCCAGACCGGAGGCGGCGGCCAGGTCGGGGACCGCGAAACCGGTTGTCCACAGCACGGTTTCGGCATCGAGGTGCTCGCCGTCGGCCAATTCCAGGCCGGTGCCGGTGACCCCGACGACCTTGACGCCGGAACGGACCCGGACACCGAGCCGGTTCAGGGTCGCCGCCACATGGGTCCGGGCACGGTCGGAGAGCCAGGCGGCGGGCTCCTCGGCCGACACCAGCGTGAGATCGAGATCCGGATTCGCCTCGGCCAGTTCGGCGGCCACCTCGATACCGGTGGAACCGCCGCCCACCACGGTGACCCGGCCGGTGAGCGCGGGGATGCGGGCGGTGTCCTCGGGTGTCGCCACGGTGTGGGCGTACTCGGCGACACCGGGCACGGTGCGGGTATCGGCGATGCTGCCGAGGGCGTAGATCAGGGAGTCGTAGACGATCTCCGCGCCGGAATCCGTGCGCACCGTCCGAGCGGCGGTGTCGATGGCCGTGGCACGGGCCCGCAGGAATTCGATGCCCTTGCGTTCCAGCCGTTCCCGCAGCTCCCAGCGCGGCACCGCCTGGCCCGCCAGCAGTTGATGCAGGCGAACACGTTCGACGAATTCGGTGCGGGGGTCGATCACGGTGACCCGGGCGCCGCGGATTCGTGCCGCCCGCTTCGCCGCTGCCAGGCCCGCGTAACCCGCGCCGAGGATGACGATTCGATGTGCTCCGGTCATGAGCGTGACTCCTTTTCGACGTGCCGACACCCTCCAGACCGGATAGCGGCGCGATCCCTGACAGATCGCGACTGTGTGCCGCGTCACGGGCAGCGGGTCAGGATGCCACCGTGCCCGCGAAGTGCGCCAGCTTGTCGGGGTTCAGCACCAGGCGCAGGGCGTGGATCCGGTCGTCGGCCACGTCGATGCCGATCACCACCAGCACCGCCCCCGCGACCCGGACCACCACGGCCGGAGCACCGTTGACCTCGTCGACACCGATCTCCATACCCTCGATGCCCTGGGCCATCAGGCCGAGGAGGTAGCGGGCCACCCGCTGTGCGCCCACGATCGGCCGGCGGGCGGCGGTGACCTTGCCGCCGCCGTCGGCAACCGACACGATATCGGCGGCGAACAGGCTCTCCAGGGCGGCCACATCACCGGAACGGGCCGCCGCGAGGAAACGAGACAACAACTCTCGCGCCTGCTCGGGGGCGGCGGCGAACCGCGGCCGCTGCTCCCGCACCCGCTGCGCGGCGCGCCGGTAGAGCTGCTGCGAGTTGGCTTCGGTGAGCTCCAGCATCTCGGCGATCTCGCGGTGCGGGTAGCCGAACGCCTCGCGCAGCACGAAGACCGCGCGTTCGGCGGGCGTCAGCCGCTCCAGCATGGTGAGGAAGGCCAGCGACACCAGCTCGCGCTGCTCCGCCGACTCCAGCGGACCCAGCTCCCCTGCCCCGGTGCGCACCGGCTCGGGAATCCACGGACCCACATAGGTCTCGCGGCGGGCCCGCGCCGAATCCAGCCAGGTGCGGCACAGATTCACCACCACGGTGGTGAGCCAGGCTTCGGCGGCGCGGATGGCGACACGATCGGCGGCTTCCCAGCGCAGATACGTCTCCTGCACCGCGTCCTCGGCCTCGCTCGCCGACCCCAACATGCGATACGCCAGCGCGAACAGCCGCCCGCGCTGCCGCTCGAACTCCGCCAGCCCATCGGCGTCCACTCGACCACCCACCCTCACGTCACCGGTCGCATCCGGACATTACGGGGCACACCGCAGGCGGACAACGCCGATGCCGCACGGCGATCGGGCGCTACGCGTGGGCGCTATTCGGCGGCGACGCGGATGGCTACGGCGACGGGGGTGTCGGTGTAGGAGCTGGCGAGGCAGGCGAGTTTGGCGGTGCCGAGGGCCACGTTGGGGCTGCCCTCCAGCTGGGAGCCGGGATGGGCGGCGAGGACCTGGTCGATGACCTGTTTCTGAGTGTCGTCGGTGAGGTCGCGGAACTGGCCACAGGTGGTGTCGGCGCCGTCGGCGGTGCTCTGTTTGGCGCTGGCCGGGGCGGTGGGCGCGGTCGCGGGCGGTTCCACGTAGGTGAAGGAGGTGGTGGTGGGTGCGGTCGTCTCGACCGCGGTCGTGGTGGACGTCGCCGCCTGGCCGAGTCCGCTCACATCACTCGATTCATCCGACCCGCAGCCGGATAGTCCCAGCGCCAGCGCGCCGAACACGCAGGCGACAACCGACATTCGCTTCATACCGTGCTTTCCGAGGTCTCCGAGTGCAGTTCACCGACGCCGGACCTGCCCGGCGCTCGCAGCAGCGTACCGGGTGGACGCTCCGCCCGGGAGGCGACCGGCGAACAGGTCGGTCGCTACAGGTCACCGGCCATCGGGCGGCGAACAGGAGCGTGCCGCCGACCGCCGCCACTCCCGGGGTGTCATACCGTAGGCCGCGCGGAACCGGCGCGCGAAATGCGATGCGTCCCGGAAACCCCACGCACTCGCGACAAGGCCGATCGACCGATGCTCGCACTCGGGACGCGCGAGGTCCGCGCGCACCCGTTCCAACCGCTCCGCGATGATCCACTGCTCCAGGCTGAGATCCGCTCCGGCACACAGTTTGTACAGGTAACGCACCGAGATACTGTGTGCCCGGGCAATGGATTCCGCGCCCAGCAGCGGATCGGCGAGATGGGCTCGCACGTATTCGCGAATGCGGCCGAGCAGGAGCGCCGCCGGTACCGCACCCCCGTCACCGGCGGTGACACCGGCGGCCGAGGTCAGCAGTGCGCGGGCCAACTCCACTGTCGCGCTGGCGGTTTCCCGGGCAGCCACATCGGTGGCGAGTGCTTCGGCGGAGGCCGCCAGCATCATGGTGTGCCCGCAGACCAGCGGGTAGAGCGGACTGGCGGGAGCCCGGTGCATCGCGGTGCGGATCACCTCGAACGGCAGCGCCAGCACATCCAGCGGCAACAGCAAGGCCGTCAGTCCGCGTTCCCGCCAGGCGAGTTCGTAGGGGGCGTTCAGGTTGACCAGGCACAGTCCACCCTCGGGGATCACGTCTGTCGTCGCCCCGCAGCGACGTTCGACGGCGGCCTGCCCCACCACGAATCCCAGCGCCGGGCTGGGCTCACGGCGGACGTGCCGCTCGGTGCGCACCAGCCGCAGCGCCGAGCTGCGCGCCCGATACAGCCCGATCCCACCCAGCTCCCATGCCTCCAGATACGCCGACATCGGTCCGTCGACCTGCTCGGGCAGGACGTGCTGTGGACCCGCGATGGCCCGCACCGTCTCCCTCGCTCTCTCCACCCGCTGATCCGGCTCCACGCCGTCGGTGTCGAGCAGCACTACCACGGTGAACCTCCGCGAACGAGCGTGGCGGTCGTACCGCCACCGGCCGATCGTGCACTGTGGGCCCACTAGTGGGCACGCACGGTCGATTATCGTTCGCGCCGTCGATCTACGTTTGTGAAACCGGCTCTTTGCTGCTGGTGAGGAAAGGACTCCCGCTCGCCGCTCGGATACGAATTCCGCGGGCACCCCCCGGGGACCGCCTGTCACACCCGCCGGACGCCGTCGTCGGGCAACCGTGACTCGCGGTCCCGCCCGCCGAGACCGCGAGCGGGAGACTCCTCAGCGCACGTGACCGCTCAGCTCAACCGGCTCCGCCAGTCCGCGGGCACTCGATCGCGGGGACCGGGCACCGGCTGCTCCGCCGGATGGTGGGTCGGCGCGGCCAGCTCCGGCCCCTCGCCGTACATCTCCCCGGTGGCGTAGTTCCAGTACCAGTCCTCGCCAGGTTCGTAGCTCTGCACGAACGGGTGGCCGGTGGACCGGTAGTGCGCGGTGGCGTGCCGCGACGGCGAGCTGTCGCAGCAACCGACGTGGCCGCACTGGGCACAGCGGCGCAGATGCACCCACCAACCCTGTGCCGCATCGCATTCCACGCAGCCGGGGCCACTGGGGGCCACCGCGGGATCGATGCCCTGAATTTGTTCCGACATCACTCACCTCCGGTTTCGGGTTGCGCCGCGGCGACCTCCGCGCCCGCGGGCGGCGTCAGCGGCAGTCGGACGATGAAACGGGTGTCGCCGGGTTCGGATACGACGCGGATATCACCGCCGTGCTTGTTCACCACGATGCGGAAGGAGATGTCCAACCCCAGGCCGGTGCCCTCGCCGACCGGTTTGGTGGTGAAGAACGGCTCGAAGATCCGGTGCCTGATCTCATCCGGCACGCCCGGCCCGGTATCACCGATTTCTACTACGGCGCAATCGTTCTCGCGATAGGTGCGCACCGTGAGCGTGCCCCGCCCCCGCATGGCGGCGATGGCGTTGTCGATCAGGTTGGTCCATACCTGATTCAGTTCGGCGGCGTAGCAGGGCACCGACGGCAGGGTGTGGTCGTACTCCTTGACCACCTCGATATCGTCGCCGATCTTGCGCCCCAGCATGACCAGCGTGCTGTCGAGCAGTTCGTGGATGTCCACCACCTGGAACGGGGCGCGGTCCATCTGCGAATACTGTTTGGCGGCGTTCACCAGCGACGAGATACGCGTGGTGGAATCGGCGATCTCGTTCATGAGCAGTTCGGTCTCGACCGTGTAGTTGAGCCAGCGGATCGCGCCCTCGAACACGCCGTCGGAGCATTCGGTCAGGGTGCCGTGCACCTTCTCCAGCCAGTCGATGTCGAATCCGGCCTGGACGAAGGTGGGGGCGATCTCCCAGCCGTTGCCGATGCCGTGGTTTTCCAGCCAGTCCCCGAGTTCGTCCTCGCGGTCGGCGGCCTCCAGCGGCGTCAGCATGGGAGCCTTGCCGACCTGCGCGGCCGCCTCCTCCTGCAACTGCACCAGGGATTCGAGCGTCTTGGAGTCGAATGTGCCGTGCGCCATCATCTTCAACTTGTGCCGCATCCCCGCCACCCGCTCCCGCAGCGAGGAGGTGGCGCGGACGGCCGCCGCGGCGGGATTGTTCAGCTCGTGGGTCAGCCCCGCCGACAGCGAGCCGAGGGCCAGCAGCCGCTCCCGCTGCCCCACCCGCTCGTTGGCGTTGCGGTTGCCGAAGAACACGCCCTCCAGCAGGTGCAGCGCCATGGGGAACCAGGTCTGGATCATGCGCGCGAAGGTGCCCGCGTCCAGCACGAAGAAGGTCGACGGCCGGGTGACGTAGAAGGAGCCGGTGTAGTTCTGGTCGACCTTGTCGCCCATGTACGCCGTCCACGCGCCCGCGTAGGAGCCGTGGTGGTCGGTGCGCACCAGCTCGATCTCCTCGCCGCCCGACATCTTGGTCAGCACGACCTCGCCCTCCATGAGGACGTAGAAGCAGGTGGCCGGGTCACCCTCGCGGAACACCAGTCCCGGTTCGAAGCGCTCCACCCGGCCGTCGCGGCACAACCACGCCAGCTGTTCGTCGTCGAGCTTCTCGAAGAGGAACAGTTCCTTCAATTCCGCGGGGTCGCAGATCAATCGGTCACCCATCGCGGCCTCCTACTGCTTCGCCAGGTAGCGGTGGACCAGCATGACGGCCATCGCGCCCTCGCCCACCGCCGAGGCCACCCGCTTCGCCGATTCCGACCGCACGTCACCGGCCACGAACACCCCGGGCACACTGGTCTCCAAATGCCCTGGGGGACGGGGTAGCTCCCATCCCGCGGGCCGTTCCCCGTCCACCATCAGGTCGGGTCCGGCCACCACGTAGCCGGCGGCGTCGCGGGTGACGGTGCCGTCGAGCCAGTCGGTTTCCGGTGCGGCGCCGATGAACAGGAACAGCCGTTCGGCGTCGACCTTCTCTTCCGCCCCGGTCGTGTTGTCGCGCAGCACGATCCGTTCCAGGTGATCGTCGCCGTCGGCGGACACCACCTCGGTGCGGGTGTGCACCTTGATATTCGGGATCTGCTCGATCTGCTGGATCAGGTAGTGCGACATGGATGCCTCCAGCGACGCCGCCCGCACCAGGATGTGCACCGTGCGGGCGTTGCGCGACAGGAACACCGCCGCCTGGCCCGCCGAGTTCGCGCCGCCCACGATGTAGACGTCCCGTTCGGCGCAGTCGGCCGCCTCGGTCATGGCCGACCCGTAGTAGACGCCGCGGCCGGTGAAGTCGTCCACACCGGGGGCCGGATGGTGCCGGTAGTTCACGCCCGTGGCGATGAGCACCGCGTGCCCGGCGATATGCCCGCCGTCGGCGAACTTCACCACGCGCGCCGAACCGCAGGCCTCCAGGGAGTGCACCTCGCGGGCGGTCACCAGTTCGGCGCCGAACTTGACGGCCTGCCGTCGCGCCCGATCGGCCAGCTGCGCGCCCGACAGACCGTCCGGGAAGCCCAGGTAGTTCTCGATGCGGGAGCTCTGCCCGGCCTGGCCGCCGGTGGCGGTGCGCTCCACCAGCACCGTGCGCAGGCCCTCGGACGCGCCGTACACGGCCGCGCCGAGACCGGCCGGGCCGCCGCCCACCACGATGAGGTCGTAGAACTCGCCGGACGGGTCGGTGTTCAAGCCCACGCTGGCCGCCAACTGCGCATCGCTCGGTTCCAGCAGCGCCTCACCGGCCGGATTGATGACGACCGGGCACTGGTCCTCGGTGGCCCCGGCCGCCGCCAGCAGGCGCGACCCCTCCGGTTCGTCGGCCAGATACCAGCGATAGGGCAGCTGATTGCGCGCCAGGAACTCGCGCACCTGGGAACAGCGTGCCGACCAGCGGTGGCCGACCACCTTGGTCTCGGTGACCGGGCGGTGGATATCGCCGCGCCACGCCTCCAGCAGCGCGTCGATCACTGGGTAGAGCTTCTCCTCCGGGGGATCCCAGGGCTTGAGCAGGTAGTGATCGAGATCGACCACATTGATGGCCTCGATGGCGGCATTGGTGTCGGCGTAGGCGGTGAGCAGCACGCGCCGGGCGTGCGGATGCAGGTCCATGGCCTGCTCGAGGAATTCGATGCCGTCCATACCGGGCATGCGGTAGTCGGCGATGAGCACGGCGACCGGCTGGCCGCGCAACTTCATCTCCCGCAGCGCGTCGAGCGCGGCCGCACCCGACTCCGCCCGCAGGATTCGATACTCCGCACCGTAGCGGCGACGCAGATCGCGAACCACCGCGCGAGAGACGCCGGGATCGTCGTCCACGCTGAGAATGGCCGGTTTCACGGCAGCAGGTGAGGTCACCTAACGAGTATGGATGGCGAGGTCAAATGCGGCCGAGTTGTTCGCCACCGGCTCAAATCCGGTGCTGGTGAACCAGATCGAGCTCGGACTGGGTGAGCAGTCGTTCCAAGCGCTCCTCGTTCGGCGGCTTGGACCTGGGCGTAGACGTGGATCGCGCTTGTTCGTCGTCGGAGTTGGGAAGCAGGGGGACCCCCTTGTGTGCCTGCTTGCGATGTATGAGCGAGCGCAGATTCACGGCCGATCACCTCACGTTTCGTTCGGGAAGCTGGAGGCAGTGTCTTGCTTCGTCTATAGGACATTGTGCGCCGCTTATTACGGCACTCGCCGCCACCGCACCGGAATGTGATCTAGTTGATTTTCAGTGTTCGGCCACCTGTTCGATTGCGTTCGCCACAGCACCGGGTTCTAGGATTGCTGATACCCCTCGTCACATCTCCCGGAGGCAGCGTTGCCGAAGAATCTCGAAGCCACCATCGACATCGCCGCGGCGCCGGACCAGGTCTGGGCCGTCGTCTCGGATCTGAAGCGGATGCCGGAGTTCAGCCCGCAGTGCGTGCGCATGCAGCCGATCGGCGCGGTCAAGACCGGCACCTGGACCATCAATATCAATCGGGACGGCAACAAGTTCTGGCCCACCACCTCGCGGGTGGTCCGCTACGAGCCCAATCGCGCCATCGCCTTCAAGGTCAACGAGAACCGCACCATCTGGAGCTTCACCCTGGAGCCGACCGACACCGGCACCCGGCTCGTCCAGCGGCGCGACTGCCCCCACGGCACCACCTGGTTCTCCCGCACCTCCATCAATGCCGCCATGGGCGGTGAGCAGCCCTTCGAGGAGGCGCTGGTGCGCGGGATGAACGAGACCCTGGGCAAGATCAAGAACAGCATCGAGCGCTGAGTTCCGCAGTGCCGCCGAGCGCCGGGACTCGCGTTTCTCCCGGCGCGGCGGCGGCATGGTGCGTAGGTTCGCTGCTATGCGACGAATGACTGTCATCTGCGCCGCGGCCACCGGCGTCGCGCTGCTGCTCACCGGCTGCGGCAGCTCGGGATCAGACAACGACCGCGACGTATCCGTCGTGGGCACCGGGCAGGTCCGAGGCGCACCCGACGTATTGAACGCCGATCTCGGCGCGCAGGTGAAGGCGGGCGACGTCTCCGCCGCCGTGGACGGCGTGAACGCCAAGGCGAAGGCCATGACCGACGCCATGGTGGAGGCCGGGGTGGCACGCGAGGACATCCAGACCAGCGAGCTGTCGGTGCAGCCGGAGTACGGCTCCGAGGGTCGCGTCATCACCGGGTACCGCGCCACCAATTCCGTGCACGTCGTGGTGCGCGACCTGGACAAGGCATCGGCGGTGCTCGACGCGGCGGTCAAGGCCGGGGGCAACGACACCCGCATCAGCAATGTGTCGTTCGATCTCTCCGACAACACCCAGTTGCTCGAGGACGCCCGGGCCCGCGCGTTCGCCGACGCCAAATCCCGCGCGCAGCAGTACGCGGACCTGGCCGGGCTGAAACTCGGTGACGTCGAGACGATCACCGAGAACAGCAGTGGCAACTACCCGCCGGGACCGATGCGGGCGGATGCGGCGACGCCGGAATTCAGCCTGGAGCCGGGACAGCAGACGGTGACGTTCACCGTGAACGTCACCTGGAATCTGAAGTAGGCCCGAGTCCGCTCCTCCGCGGAGTCGACCGCGAGGGCACCCTGCCACCCGGGATTCGGGGCGGAGACTACTTCCAGTTGGGCAGCGTCACGACCTGGGCGGCATAGGACAGGCCCGCGCCGAAGGCGATGAGCAGGGCGGTGCCGCCGGGCTTGGCGTCGCCGTCGCGCAACAGCTGCTCCATGGCCAGCGGGATCGAGGCGGCCGAGGTATTGCCGGTCTCCTCGATGTCATTGGCCAGTGCGCAGCTCTCCGGCAGCTTCAGCACCCGCGCCATGATCTCGATGATCCGGCCGTTGGCCTGGTGCGGGATCATGGCGTCCAGGTCGCTCATCTCGATACCGGCGACCTCCACGGCATCGCGGCACACCTTCTCCAGCGAGTGCGCGGCCCAGCGGAATACCGCCGTGCCCTCCATGGCGAGGTACGGGCGCACCGCGTCGGTGCCCTGCTCGTCGATCTCGCGGAAGAATTCGATCCAGTCCTTGTCCTGACGGATGGCATGGTGCTGAGTGCCGTCCGAACCCCAGATCGTGGGCGCGATACCGGGTTCCTCGGACGGACCGACCACCACCGCGCCCGCGCCGTCGGCGAACAGGAAGGCGGTGCCCCGGTCCTTGGGGTTGATGGTGTCGGTGAGTTTCTCGACGCCGACCACCAGGACGTGCCGCGCGGTGCCGCCCTTGACCAGATCCGACGCCATGGCGAGCGCGTGGCAGAAGCCGGCGCATCCGGCGGAGACATCGAAGGCGGCGGCACCGGTGATGCCGAGTTCGGTGGCGACCTGCGGGGCGGCGGCCGGGGTGAGCAGCAGCCAGGTGGAGGTGGCGACGATGACACAGTCGATCTCGGCGGGCTCGATCTCGGCGGCCTCGATGGCATCGCGTCCGGCCGCCACGCTCATGCTCTTGACGGTCTCGTCGTCCCCGGCGAAGCGGCGGGTCTTGATGCCCGAGCGGGTTCGAATCCATTCGTCACTGGAATCGATCGGTCCCGCGACCTCGTCGTTGGTGACGACCCGGGTCGGGCGGTAGACGCCGAGCCCAAGGATCGCGGTGTGCTCTGCCCCTCGAATCGAAGCCAGTCGAGCCGCCATATTTTTCCCCTTTGCACTGCGCGTCGAGCTGTCCTTCATCCGGTCCCCCACGGTCATGGCCTACACGACGCCGTAGACATGAGGCTTCCTCATATTAATCGGAACATAGTCCTCCGCGAGTGCGTATTCTCACAAACAAGGGGTATTGCCAAGTGCGTCTCGTCGGATCCGGCGGGGCTCACACCGTTCCTCGGACAAGGGAGGACAGCATGCTCGGCCTTGGCATCATCGGTTGGATCATCATCGGCGGCCTCGCCGGATGGATCGCCAGCAAGATCATGAAGACCGATGCTCAACAGGGCATTCTGCTCAATATCGTCGTAGGCGTGATCGGCGGCCTGCTCGGCGGCTTCATACTCAAGCTCTTCGGAGTGGACGTCGAGGGCGGTGGGCTGATCTTCAGCTTCCTCACCTGCCTCGGCGGCGCGGTCCTCCTACTCTGGCTGGTGAACATGGTGACCAGCCGCCGCGCCGGAGTCTGAGGTCCGGATCACAGGGCACCGGGCGGCCTCGGGGCCGCACCGGTGTCCATGTGTGCCCGATTCCCGCACGTGCACCCGGGACCGGTGCGCACGGCCGCGGTCCGGTATGCGTTTTCCGGCCCGTGCTCGCCCGAGGACGCGAGTGGTGTGCCAGCTTCCCGTAAGGTGTGAGCGCGGTCCCTGACCGCCCCCATCCGCGCATGAAAGAGGAGCTTGTGGCCCGCCGTCCCACCCCGCCCGGCACCCCCGAGAGCACCGGCCTCGCCCACGTGGCCGACCTGGTGCGCAATGCGATCCCGCCGCTGCACCCCGCCGGGCTGCCGTTCGTGGCGGCCCCGCTGGCGGTGGCCGCGCTCGGATACCGCAAGAAGTGGGTGCGTCGCACGGGGCTCGCGGCCGCCGCGGCCTGCGCCGCCTTCTTCCGCCATCCGCACCGGGTGCCGCCGAACCGGGCCGGGGTGGTCGTCGCCCCCGCCGACGGTGAGGTCGCACTGGTCGACACCGCGGTCCCGCCCGCCGAACTGGGGCTGGGCGATGCGCCGCTGCCCCGGGTGAGCATCTTCCTGTCGGTGCTCGACGTGCATGTGCAGCGGGTGCCGGTGAGCGGCGTGGTCACCGAGATCGCCTACCAGAAGGGCGAATTCCGCTCCGCCGACCTGCCCGAGGCCAGCGACGCCAACGAGCGCAACTCCATGGTGCTCGAGACCGAGAACGGTCAGCGGATCGTGGTCGTGCAGATCGCCGGACTGCTGGCGCGGCGCATCGTGTGCGAGGCCCGGGTCGGCGACAAGCTGAATATCGGCGACACCTACGGACTGATCCGCTTCGGCTCCCGCGTGGACACCTACTTCCCCGCCGGGACGCGCCCGCTGGTCACCCCGGGCCAACGCACCATCGGTGCGGAAACGGTGCTGGCCGAACTGGATTCGTGATGGAGCAGCTCGCGCCCGCGCCCGAGAAGGACCGCCGCCGCCGCACCATCCGGCTGCTGCCGTCGATGGTCACCATTCTGGGCCTGTGTTCGGGCCTGTCGGCGGTGAAGTTCGGCATCGAGGGCAAGCTCGGCATCGCGCTGGCCCTGGTCGGCGCGGCCGCCATCTTCGACATGCTGGACGGCCGCATCGCGCGCATGCTGGACGCCACCACCAAGATGGGCGCGGAACTGGATTCGCTGTCCGACGCCATCGCCTTCGGCGTCGCGCCCGCGCTGGTGCTGTACGTGACCTTCCTGCACGCCGACAGCGTGGGCTGGATTCTGGCGCTCATGTTCGCGGTGTGCATGGTGCTGCGGCTGGCCCGGTTCAACACGCTGATGGACGACGACAACCGCCCGGACTGGCAGCGGGAGTACTTCACGGGCGTGCCCGCACCCGCCGGTGCGCTGATCGTGCTGCTGCCCATCGCGCTGGCGGAGCAGTTCGGCGACGGCTGGTGGGTGAGCTTCCCGGCGGTGGCGGTGTGGACGGTCATCACCGGCCTGCTGTGCGTGAGCACGCTGCCGACGCTGGCGATCAAATCGGTGTCGGTCGCTCCGCGCACCGCGCCGATCCTGCTGGTGCTGGTGGCCCTGGCCGCCGCCCTGCTGGTCACCTACCCGCTCATCCTGATGATGGGCCTGGTCACCATCTACCTCGCGCACATCCCGTTCGCGGTGCGTTCGGCCCGCTGGGTGGCCGCCCGCCCGGAGACCTGGCACCACAAGCCCGCCGAACGCCGCGCCCAGCGCAAGGCCCAGCGCCGCACCCGCCCCATCGGCCGCGTCTCCTCGGCCCGCCTGCGCCTGCGCCGCCCGGGCACCCGCCAGCGCTATCCGGAGG
>NZ_JASCXP010000080.1:0-21431 GCF_030010695.1 Nocardia sp. CC201C | reverse complement strand
TGGTGAGCATCCGTCCGGTGCTGCTGCTCGGCGTATTGAACTTCGCCATCAATCTGGTGGTGGGTGTGCTGCTGGCGGCGAACGCGGCACTGATCACCGATGTGTTCCGGGCCCCCGATTCGGCGTACGGTCTGCTCAACACCGCGGTCGGGATCATGGGGTTGCTCAACCTGCTGCTTATTCCGATCTTGTTGCGGCACTTCGGTATCGGTCTCGTGGGCGTGACGGGCTTCACGCTGATCTGTACCGCTCTGCTGGTCGCCGCGTTCGCGCCGTCCTATCTCGTCTACGCCCCCGCCTTCGTCGCCGTGATCGTCGGGGCGGCGCTCTACAACGTCTACAACCGCACCCAGCGCCTCAAGGTGATCCCCGGCGAGCACCTCGGCAAGGTGATGGGCCCGTTCTATCTGCTCAACCTGGTGTCCTATCCGATCGCGGGACTCATGATCGGCGGGGTGGGCGCCAGCGTCGGCCCCCAGCGGCTCGTGCTGTGGCTCAGCGCTCTGCTGTGCCTGTGCGGCGCGGTCCTGCTGCCGCTGACCATGGCCGCCTTCCGCAAGGCGCTGCAACACCGCGAGATCGCTACCGTGGAGGTCGAGGCATGAACAGTCGCTTCCGGTGTGTGCTGTGCACCGTCGAATCCGATTCCCATCTCTGGAATCTGGTCTACCTGCACAAGCTGCTCGAGGAGTACGGAGCGTGGGTGCGCAATCTGGGCACCTGCACGCCGACCGACGAGGTCACCCGCGCGCTGCGCGAGGATCGGCCGGATCTGCTGGTGGTGTCGAGCGTCAACGGGCACGGATTCCACGGTGCGCGGGTGCTGCTGTCGGCCGTCCACGCCGACGGGTCGGCCGTGCCGTGCGTCATCGGCGGCAAGCTGACGACCGCGGTCTCCGACGACGACCGGGTGCGCCGCGAGCTGCTCGATGCCGGCTACCTGGATGTCTTCACCGGAGACGACGCCATAGACCGGTTTCGCGTACTGCTGGATTTCGGTATCGCGCAGGGTTTCTCGTCCTGGCGCGCCGAGCCCGCCGTCCCCACTCCCTGGGACAGCGGGCAGATCACGACACCGGAGGTGCGTTGATGCACATCGTCATCGTCAACAAGTGGCCGCGGTTCAGCGACGGGGTGCGCTGGGACAACGAGCTCACCCGCTACGAGGAGTTCATCGACCACGACGCCCACCGGGTGAGCTACATCGTGGACGGTCCCGGCGCCGACGGCGTGCTGGCCGCTCCCGAGCGAATCGCTTGCCGGGTAACGGTTTCCGATGTGAACGACGTGTCCGAGCTGGGGGCGGCCGTCGGCGAGGTCATCGAGCGGGTGGGCCCGGTGGACCTGCTGATCGCGCTCTCGGAGTTCACGCTGGAGACCGCGGCGCGGGTGCGCGAGCGGTTCGCGATTCCCGGGCCGACGGTCGACGAGGTCGCCGTCTACCGGGACAAGGTGCGGATGAAGCAGGTACTGGCCGCGGCGGGCCTGCGCGTACCCCGCTTCGCCCGCTGCGATCGGGCCTGGTCCTTCGCGGCCGAATGCGGGTATCCGCTGATCCTCAAACCGGTCGACTCCGCCGCCAGTATCGGCGTGCTGCGGGTGGACGACGCGGCCGAACTGGAAGCCGCGCTGGCGACCGTCGATTCGTCCCGCTACGAGATCGAGGAGTTCATCGCGGGCGATATCTACCACGTCGACGGTTTCGCCGACGACGACTCCCGGATCACCTTCCAGGCGACCGCACGCTACATCAACGACTGCCTGTCGTTCACCGGCGGCACGCCGCTCGGCTCGGTGCTGCTCGGTCCGTCGCCGCGGCGCACCCTGCTGGAGGGCTTCGCCCGGCAGGTCGTCGCCGCGTTGCGCCTGCGCCGGTTGCCTTTCCACCTCGAGATCTTCCTGCCTCCGGACGGCGCGCCGGTATTCCTGGAGATCGGCGGCCGGGTGGGCGGCGCGGAGGTGCCGCACCTGATCAACAAGGCGTTCGGCGTCAACCTCTACGAACTGTGGCTGCGCGCGCTCGTGGGCGACCCGGTCGCCGCACCGTCCGCACCCGCCGACACCTCCGGGGGCTGGCTGGTCGTGCCGAAATCGGACGAGCACGCCGAACGGGTGGTGCGGGCCGGATCCATGCGGGAGCAGGTGCCGACCGTCTGGCGCGAACTGCTGCCCGAGCCCGGACAGGTGCTCTCGCCCGGCGGCTCCTACGACGCACTGCACCGCGGGCGGTTCATTCTGCTGCACGACGACGAGCATGTCGTCGAGGCGGGCATCCACAAGATCATCGAGAACTTCGACTTCGAGGCGGAACCGCTGTGAACGAGCAACAGGCCCAAGACGATCGAGCACGGTACGAGCGGCTGATCACCTTTCTCACCCCGGCCGAGCGGGACGGCGTGGCGGCGGTGGGTGACTCGCTCGTCGATGCCGCGGGCGGCCTCGACCGGATCGCCGACTACAAGGTCATGGTGGCCTACGGCGGTGGCAAGGACAGCACCTATGTGGTCGCGTTCGTGCGGGCCGTCCAGCTGCGGCTGCTGTTGGCGCACGGCACGACGTTCGGTGTCCGCGTGGCGAATATGCGTCACGCCGGGGTTCCGCGCGCGGTGATGGAGAACATCGAGCGGGTGTACGCGGCGCTGGGGCTGCTCGACGACGAACGAGCCGAGCTGCTCACCGTCGACCACACCGAGGTCCGCCGCTTCGACGTCGACCTCCCGCTGCCCGAGCACCTGGTGGCGGTCAACCGGCTCGACGTGCTGATGAACGGGCACCGGTCGGCCGGTGACGGTCGCCCCACCTTCTGCAACAGCTGCAATCTCGCGGTCGCCGACTTCTACGGTCGGGCGGTCTGGTGGGGCGGCGGCGTGGACGCCGTCATGACCGGTGATTCGCGGCGCGAGCAGATGCTCTACGCGGCGTGGATCAGGCGTCTGGCCGCGGGCATCGGCATCGATGTGCGCCGCCACGGCATGACCTTCCAGGATCTGCTGATCGCCCTGCGCGGCATCGGTGACGCCTACTTCCGGGAACTGTTCGGCGACGGGTCACCGGAGGTGGCGGCCCGCGAGGTCGCGGTGGGCGATCGCGCGGTGCAGCCCGCCTTCGTCTCCATCTACGACCTCGTCAGCTACCGGGTGCACGACCACTGGGATCTGATCGTCGACTTCCTCGGCTTCCGCTTCGACGACCTCGCCTTCAGCTTCACCGAATCCGATTGCGCCAACCCGACTCTCATGGCTCACCTACGTGGCCTGCGCGCCGAGTACGTCGAGGGCCGGACCTATGCGGCGGGCATCGGGGAGTACCTGGAATTCGCGGACACGGTGATGCGCAAGAAGGAGATGCCCGATCGGCTCATCCGGCTGGCGCTGGAGCGCTACGACTCGCCGCGGAAGATCGCCGAGCGGCGGGCGCTGGCCGACGACTACGCCGAGCGGGCCTTCGGACTCCGGCCGGACATGCTCGTCACCATG
Organism: Nocardia sp. CC201C; assembly: GCF_030010695.1. Lineage (NCBI taxonomy): Bacteria > Bacillati > Actinomycetota > Actinomycetes > Mycobacteriales > Nocardiaceae > Nocardia > Nocardia sp. CC201C. Next base: position 17,955 of record NZ_JASCXP010000080.1, on the reverse strand, counting down.
GTCTTCTCGCCGTTCACCGACGCGGGGGCGCGGCTGGCGGACTTCGTGGAGCGCTGCCATCCGACGTGGCGCGACGAGGTGCCCGCGCTGCTCGCCACGCTGCGCGGCGATGCCGCGGATGCACGGTGCGCCGCCTGGCTGCAACAGGTCTCGGGATTGTCCCTCGCTCACCTGCGCACGCTCTACCGCAGTTCCCTGGTGGACTTCGCGACCGGCGACACGGTGATGGCGCGGGTGCGCGCGGGCGATCCGCACAAGGCGCGGGTACGCACGGTGGATCCGGACTCGGGCCGCCCGACGCTCCAACTGATTTCGGGCCGGTGACGTGAGCGGATTTCTGGACCGGTTCGTGGCGGATCGGGCCGGTGCGGGACCGGTGGTCCAGCCGCGCATGGGATTCGGCACGGTATCGACCATGCGGTCGGGGCTGGCCCGGATCGCCGCCCTGGACTACCCGGTCGTCGGCACGCTGACGCTGGACAGCTACACCCGCGTCGGCGACTACACGACCCCGCTGCAACGCCTGGCCGCCGGGGAAGAGTTGAACGGGTACCCGATCGTCTCCCATCCGGTCGAGCGGACCGCCGCCCTGCTCGCCGGTCTGTACGGTCCCGCCTTCCCGGTCCAGGTGCGGCACGGCACCGCGCTGCCGCTCGGCGTCTTCCGGCGACTGGTCGAGCTCGGGCTGGACGCGACCGAGGGCGGTCCGGTCTCCTACTGCCTGCCCTACAGCAGAGTGCCGCTGCGCCAGGCGGTTCGGGCGTGGGCGGTCAGCTGCCGGTTCCTCGCCGACCACACCGAACGCGGCCATATCGAGAGTTTCGGAGGCTGCCTGCTCGGCCAACTCTGCCCGCCGTCGCTCTTGGTGGCCATGGGCGTGCTGGAGGGGTGCTTCTTCCGGCAGCACGGGCTGCGCCACATGTCCTTCAGCTACGCGCAGGGGACCTCGGCCGCGCAGGATCGCGGAGCCCTGCGCGCGCTGCGCACTCTCGCCGCGACCTATCTGGGCGATGTGACCTGGCATGTGGTGCTCTACACCTACATGGGGCTGTTCCCGCGCACACCGGACGGCGCGGAACTGCTGATCCGCGACAGCGCGCGCCTGGCCCGCGACGCCAGGTGCGAGCGGCTGATCGTGAAGACGGTGTCGGAGGCGTGGCAGATCCCGTCCATCGCCGAGAATGTGGCGGCGCTGCGCCTGGCCGCCGCGGAGATCGGGCGACCGTCCCCCGCCGAGGACACGGGCACCGGCCGTGACTGTTCCGGCCGTGACTGTTCCGGCCGTGACTACCCTGGCGATGACTACCCCGGTGATGGCAGTTCCGGCGGTGGCTACCCTGGCGACAACTGTTCCGACGACGACTATTTCGAGGAGATCCTCGACGAGGCGCGGACTCTCGTCGACGCCGTGCTCGACCTCGCCCCGGATATCGGGGACGCGCTGGTCGCGGCATTCGCCTCCGGCCTGCTGGATGTGCCCTACTGCCTGCACGCCGACAATGCGGGCGCGGCCACCTGTGTCATCGACGATCGAGGCGCGCTGCGGTGGGGTGCGCTGGGTCGGCTGCCGCTGTCTCGCGCCACCGCCGCCGACGCCTCCGCCCGACTCGGCTCCGACCGGCTCTACGCCATGCTCGAGCATGTCGCGAACCGCTACGACAGCCGCCTGATCCCCCCGAGGGGTAATCCATGACCGACCGACGCGAACCCGCCGCCGTGGTGCTGGTGGACGCACTGTCCACCGGGGCGCTGCTGGTGCCCCGGGTGCGGAACCGGTACCGGCTGATCCACATTCGGTCGCGGGCCAGCCTGCCCGCCGTCTTCGCGGCGAGCCTGCCCGTCACGCAGTTCGACGCGGACCTCTGCTACGCCGGGCGGGCCGACGAGGTCTTGGGCGTACTCGCCGAGGAGAATCCGATCGCGGTCATCGCGGCCAGCGAATTCGGGATCGAGGTGGCCGACGAGATCGCCGCGAAACTGGGGCTGCGCGGCAACGATCCGCACCGGTCCCGGGTCCGGCGCGACAAGTTCCACATGCTCGAGGCGGTGGCCGCCGCCGGGTTGCGCACCGCCGCGCAGACCCGCGCCACTACGGCGGCGGAACTGCTGGCCTGGCGGCGCGCCACCGGCCTGCGGCGCACGGTGATCAAACCGCTGGACAGCGCCGGATCCGAGGACGTTTTCGTCGCCGACTGCGACGCGCAGGTGAGCGCCGCGGTGGACACGATTCTGGGCAAGACGAATCTGATGCTGCGGACCAATGAGGCGGTGCTGGCACAGGAGTATCTCGTCGGCCGGGAGTACGTCGTCAACTCGGTCAGCCGCGACGGCGTGCACCGGATCACCGACGCATGGGCCAGTCACAAGGCGACCGTGGGCGACGAGCGCCGGATCTACGACCATGAGGATCTGCTGACGTCAGCGGATCCGCATGCGGCGGAGATCTTCGCCTACGTCCGCGGCGTGCTCGACGCGCTCGGTGTCGCCAACGGCCCCGCGCACACGGAGCTGATCCGCACCGCCGAGGGGCCGGTGCTGTTGGAGACCGGGGCTCGACTGTCCGGTTTGGCCGAACCGGACGCGCTCGACCGCTGCACCGGTGTGAACCAGGTCGATCTGACCGTGGACTGCTATCTGGACGACGGGCGGCTGCTGGCCGCGCAGCCGCCGGTGTACGCCCGACGTGAGCGGGCGCGCTGTGTGAACCTCATCGCCCGCCGGGCGACGCCGCTGCCCGCGGACGGCCTGCGCGCCGCGCTCGAATCGCTCCCGGCCTGTCAGAGCGTGCGGTTCCGGATCCGCGACCGGGCGATGACCAGGCCGACGGTCGACCTGAATTCGTCACCGGGCGTGGTGTTCCTGGTGCACTCCGAGGCCGCCGAGATCGAACGGTCGTATCACGAGCTCCGGCGAATCGAACGCGAGTTCTTGTCGTGACGTCGGCCCGGCGCTCGCCCCACCCGATCGGGGGGATGTGTCCCCCGGTGCAGCGGTCTTACGATTCTCGAAAGCATGGGCAGGTGAGAAAATGACACTGCAATACTGGTTGCGCTGGTTGTCACTCCAGGGGGTGCCGCGGCTGGTGCTGCGCGTGCAGACGATGCGCGGTGATACCTTCGCCAAAATGATGGGGCCGCAGGGGATTGCGGACCCGCACCCGTTCATCGAGCACATCCGGGCTCAGGGCAAGTTGGTGAAGACCCCGCTGCCCTGGGCGACCTGTGACTATGAGCTGTCGCGAATGATTCTGCGGGACAGCCGGTTCGGTGTTCGCAGCTCGGCCCGCATCAAGATTCCCGCGGTCTTGCAGAAGTTCGCGAATCGCGTTCCGCCACCGGCTAATCCGGCCGATCCGCCGGCCATGCTGCGGTTGAACCCGCCCGAGCACACCAAGATGCGCAAGCCGGTGGTCTCGGCGTTCACCCCGCGCGCCGTCGGCAGGCTGCGCGACCGGGTGGAGACCGTCACCGAGGAACTGCTCGACGCCCTGCCCTCGGGTGGTTCGGTCGATCTGGTCGAGACCTTCGCCTCGCGCGTGCCCCTCGCGATCATCTTCGAAATCCTCGGCATGCCCGACGAGGACCAGGACAAATTCCTGTTCTGGGGCGAGGAGATGACACCGATGCTGGATGTCGGCATCTCCTGGCCCCGGTACCACCGGGCCATGCGCGCGGCCCAGCAGTTGAACGACTACCTGGACCAGCACATCGACCGACTGCGGCGGGAACCGGGCGAGGACATCCTCAGCACCATGATCGCCAGCGGCGAATTGGATCAGTACGCGCTCAAGGCCAATGCCAGCATCATCATCGGCGCCGGTTTCGAGACCACGGCCAATTTGATCGCCAGTGCCATCACCCTGCTGTTGCGGCATCCCGAGCAGTTGGACCGATTGCGGGCCGAACCGGAATTGTGGCCCAATGCGGTCGAGGAGGTATTGCGCTGCGAGCCGCCGGTATTCATCACGGCCCGCCAGGCGTTGACCGATGTCGAATTGGAGGGCGTGCAACTGCATGCGGGCGATATGATCATGCTGTCGTTGGCCGGGGCCAATCGCGACCCCGAGATATTCGCCGATCCGCAGCGTTTCGATATCACCCGCCCGAATGCCAAGGAGCATCTGGCGTTCAGCAGTGGCGTGCATTCCTGCTTCGGCGCCAATCTGGCCCGCATGGAGGCCGCGCACGCCCTGCGTGCGCTGTTCGAGCGCTTTCCGGATATGCGAGCCGCCGCACCGCCGCGGCTCCGCCCGCAGCTCACCTTCCGCGGCTACGGCAACGTGCCCGTCCGGCTCGGTCGGCGTGCGAGTTCCACCCGATCCGTCGCTGGCTGAATATATTTCTCGCGGCCGCTGAATTGCATTCCACCCGGCCGGGGGGATGTGGACGAAAATCAATTCACATACGATTTCATTGGAAGCAGATCGTGAAATTGGATCCGATCCGCAGGTGAAATCTGCCGATAGGCATGCTGTTACAAAGGCGAGGCTTTTCGATGAATTCTGTTCACATCTCCCCGACCGATGCCATGCCGACCGAGAACGAGGGCATCGCCATCGTGGGGATCGGTTGCCGATTCCCGGGACACGTTCGCAATGTCGACGATTTCTGGCGACTCCTGCTCGAGGAACGCGACGGCGTGCGCGAGGTCCCCGACGACCGGTGGACGGCGGCGGCCTTCTACGACCGCGACGCGGGACGGCCCGGACATATGCGGACCCGAACGGGCGGCTACGTCGACGACGTCACCGCCTTCGACGCGCACTTCTTCGGCATCACACCGACCGAGGCCGCCCGCATCGACCCGCAGCAGCGGCTGTTCCTGGAGACGACCTGGGAGGCGTTGCAGGACGCGGGCATCGTCCCGGAGCGGCTCGCCGGGACGAAGACCGCCGTGTACGCCGGGGTGTCCGGCCACGACTACGGCATCATCCAGCTCAACCCCGAGAACCGCTACCTCATCGGCGGCCACACCATGACCGGAGTCACGAATTGCATTGTGGCCAACCGGGTCTCCTACCTGCTCGACCTGCGCGGCCCCAGTATGACCGTGGACACCGCGTGTTCATCATCGCTGGTCGCGATTCACCTGGCGTGCCGCAGCATTCGCTCCGGCGAGGCATCGATGGCCATCGTCGGCGGCGTCAGCACCCTGCTGCTGCCCGAGGCGACCATCGGCTTCAGCCAGGGCACGTTCCTGTCGCCCGAGGGCCGGTGCAAATCGTTCAGTGAATCCGGTGACGGCTACATCCGCAGTGAGGGTTCGGGCACCGTCGTGCTCAAGCCGGTCTCCGCCGCCGTCGCCGACGGCGACCACATCTACGCGGTGATCCGCGGCAGCGCGACGAATCAGGACGGTCGCACCAACGGCATGTCCGTGCCCAGCGAGGACGCGCAGGCACAGATGATCATCGACGCCTGCCGGGACGCGGGCGTCGCGCCGACCGATATCGGTTACATCGAGGCGCACGGGACGGGTACGCCCGTGGGCGACCCCATCGAGGCGCGGGCACTGGGAAAGGTGTTGGGAGCCGGTCGAAATGGCCAGGGTCCCTGCATTGTCGGCGCGGTGAAGTCGAATGTCGGGCACCTGGAGTCGGCGGCCGGGATGGTCGGCCTCGTCAAGGCCTGCCTGGTCGTCGAGAACGGTGAGATCCCCGCGAATCTGCATGCGGAGCATCCGAATCCGACCATCCCCTTCGAGGAGCTGGGGCTGCGGCTGGCGACGGCCCGGCAGCCGTGGCCGAATCCCGGGCCGCGCCTGGCGGGGGTGAACTCGTTCGGCTTCGGCGGCTCCAATGCCCACGTGATCCTGGAGGGGCTGCCCGTCGACGGGGAACGCACCGATCCGGTCCCGGACGGCGCGGACGCCCCCGTGCTGTTCACGCTCAGCGCGAAGACCCCGGACGCGCTGCGGGCCTACGCCGACAGTTACGCCGAATTCCTGGAGCGGCCCGCCGCCGATCTGACCGCCATCGCCTCCGCACAGGCACGGACCCGCTCCCACCACGACCATCGGCTCGCCATGGTCTGTACCTCCACCGAGGAGCTGCGCGACGCCCTGCGCGATATGGCCCGCGGCTCCGCGCCCGAGGCGCTGCACAGCGGGGCGCGGTCTACCAAGACCTCCGGCGTGGCCTTCGTCTTCTCCGGCCAGGGACCGCAGTGGTGGGGCATGGCGCGCGAATTGCTGGGCCAGAGCCCGGTATTCCGGCAGACCGTCGAGCGCGTCGACGCCGAACTGCGCAAACACGGCGACTGGAGCGTACTCGAGGAGCTGGGCCGCGATGAGGCCGACAGCCGCATCGGTGAGACCTATATCGCGCAGCCCGCGGTCTTCGCGGTGCAGCTCGGCCTGGCACGGCTGTGGCAGAGCTGGGGCATCGTGCCGGCGGCCGTGGTCGGGCACAGCATCGGCGAGGTGGCCGCCGCCTGCGTGTCGGGGGCCTTGACCTTCGAGGACGCGGTGCGCGTCATCTTCCACCGCAGCCGGGTGCAGCAGCGGGCCTCGGGCAAGGGGAAGATGCTGGCCGTCGGCCTGCCCTACCACGAGGCGGAGCGGCGCATCACCGGCTATCGGGGGCGGGTGGAAGTCGCCGCGCTCAACGGTCCGGAATCGACCGCCCTGGCCGGGGATCCCGACGCGCTCGAGGAGATTCGGGTCGAACTGGAACGCGACCGGATCTTCTGCCGCATGCTCCAGGTCAGCGTGGCCTTCCACAGCCATCACATGGATCCGCTGCGTGATGAGCTGCTGTCGTCGCTGTCCGGACTCACCTCGGGTGCGGCCGAGATTCCGATGTATTCGACCGTGAGCGCGGATGTGGTGCCGACCGGCGGGCTCGACGCCGAGTACTGGTGGCGCAATGTGCGCGAGCCGGTGCGCTTCGCGCCCACCATCGATCGGCTCATCGCCGACCAGCACCTGACCTTCGTCGAGCTGGGCCCGCACCCGATTCATTCCACCGCCATCGGCGAGCTGCTGGCCAGGCGGCAGGCCGAGGGCGTGGCGGTGGCGTCGCTGCACCGCAAGCAGAGCGATCGCGTCACCCTGCTGTCCTCGCTGGCGACGCTGTACACGAACGGATTCGATCCGGACTGGGATGCCGTGTACGACGGTGTCTCCGAACGTGTTCCGGTGCCGTTCTATCCGTGGCAGCGCGAAACCTATTGGCTGGAAACCCCGGTCTCGCGCGAGCAGCGCTTCCCGGCATTGGGCCATCCGCTGGTGGGGACCCGCAATCTCGCCGCCGACGACCCGGACAAGCACGTGTGGGAATTCGTCATGGACACCGCCGTGTACCCGTGGCTGGAGGATCATCGCGTCCAGGGACCGATCGTCTTCCCGGGCGCGGGGCACCTCGACCTGATCGTCGGCTGTGCGCAGGACGCGTTCGGTCCGGGCCGATACTCCATCGAGAACGTCGAATTCCGCAGGCCGCTTTTCGTTTTCGACGACCGCCCGGCCCCGCTGGTCCAGGTGGTGCTGACCCCGTCGTCGCACTTCACCGTGTACAGCCTCCAGGACGGTGACAAGGACTGGGTCGCGCATTCGGTCGGGACGGTGCGCCGCGGCGCACCGGATACCGAACTGCCGGTGCCGTTCTCGGAGTTCGGGGCGGACTGCCCGGTCGAGTTCGAGCCGGAGAAGGTGTTCGCGAAGTTCCGCAACAACGGCCTGCAACTCGGACCCAGCTTCCGGGCGATCACCAAACTCCAGTACGGCGAGCTGCGTTCGCTCGGGCGCATCGACACCCCGGCCGCGCTGGCCGACGAGGCGCCGCGCCACACCATTCACCCGGCGCTGCTCGACGCGTGCTTCCAGTCGCTGTCCATCGCCATGGGCAATGATCCGAATACCGAGGACAAGCACCTCTACATCCCGTTCGAGGTCAAGCGGTTCAGCTTCCACGCCAAGGCGGGCAGCCGGGTCTACTGCTACGGGCGCGCGCACGTCCTGGACGATCTCGCCTACTGCGAGGGCGATCTCTGGCTGGTCAACGAGGACGGCACGCTGGTGGCCGAATTCGAGGGCTTCAAGGGCAAGTCGATCACCCAGAGCACCGAGGACCGCGACGCGCTGTCGCAGTGGCTCTACGAGTACCGGTGGCGTCCGGACCTGGTGCGCACGAAAACCCTGCTGCCCGCCGATTTCGTGCCCTCGGACGCGGCGCTGCACGCGGCGGCCGAACCGGTGCTCGACGAGGTGCGGAACTGGTCGGTCAACCGCGACTACCACGCGGTGACCGAGGCGGAGATGAACCGGCTGTGCCTGGCCTATGTGACCGAAGGCTTCCACCAGCTGGGCATGGACTTCACACCGGGGCGGCGCTTCACCCTCGACGAGGCCGCCCGGGAGATGGGCGTGCGCGACAAGCACCGCGACTATCTCGCTCGCCTGCTGGAATTGTGCACCCGTCACGGGATCACCGGCGCGGACGGGGACGGCTGGCGGATCGAGCGGGTGCCCGCCCGGGTCGACACGGCCGCGGAGCTGGCCGCGCTGCGCGAACGGCATCCCGAATGCGAGGCCGAGTATCTGGTGCTGGAGCGGTGTGGTCCGAGGCAGGCGGCCGTCCTGCGCGACGAGGTGAATCCGATCGAACTCATCTTCCCCGAGAGCGAGTTCCAATCGGTGGTCGATCTCTACGAGTCGTCGTTCTCCTTCGAGCGCTGCAACCGCACGGTCGCCGCACTCGTCGCGGAATGCGTCCGCGGGCTGCCGGACGACCGGCCGGTGCGGGTGCTGGAGATCGGCGCGGGCACCGCGGGCACGACCGGATGGATTCTGTCCGAACTGCCCGCCGACCGCGCGGAGTACGTGTTCACCGACATCACCCAGCTGTTCCTGGGCAAGGCGCGGCAGCGTTTCGCCGACCACGACTTCGTGGACTACCGGATTCTCGACATCGAAACCGATATCGTGGAACAGGGTTTCGATCCGCACTACTTCGACATCGTGGTGGCGGCGAATGTCCTGCACGCCACCGAGAAGCTGCGGACCACGCTGGACAATGTCACCCGGCTGCTCACCTCGCGCGGCCTGATGGTGATCGTCGAGGAGACGAATCCGCCGCACTGGGTCGATCTGACCTTCGGCATGACCGACGGGTGGTGGCGTTTCGCCGACCACGACCTGCGCCCGGACTACCCGTTGATGTCGGAGGCCACCTGGCGGGAGTTCCTGCCCACCGCGGGCTTCGAACACGTGCAGATCTTCTCCGATATGACCGATCCGGAGCAGACCGGCTGCTCGGTCATCGTGGCGCGGGCACCCGAGGTGGATCTCGAGCCGCATCAGCCGCGCGTCGAACCGGGGGCGTGGGTGGTGCTGGCGGACGCCGAAGGCGTTGCCGAACAGTATCTCTCGTTGCTCGGCTCGGCTGCCGCCGACAGTGTGGTGGTCACTCGCGGCGACGCCTACGAACAGGTCGACACCCACGCCTTCCGGGTCGACCCGACCAGCGCCGCGGACCTCGAGCGGGTACTCGGGCAGATCCGCGACCGCGCCGGGACCGTGGCCGGGGTGCTGCATCTGTGGAACCTGGACTTCGCCGCGACGGACCTCACCACCGAGCTGCTGGCCCAGGTGGAGAGCCACGCCGCCTACAGCGTCATCGCGCTGGCACAGGCCGTCGAGAAGCTGGAACAGCCGGTGGCGCCACGCTTCTGGGTGGCCACGTCCGGCGGGCCGCTGGTGGAGCGGGGCGACAGCGTCGCGGTGTCGCAGCTGCCGAGCTGGGGCATCCTCCGGGTGCTGCTGAGCGAGCACAGCAGTCTGCGCGCGAAGATCATCGACTTCGATCCGGCCGCCCCCGCCGACCGGCGGGCCGCGCAGCTCTTCGATGAACTCCTGCACGTGCGGACCGCGGACGAGGAGGTCGCCTATCGCGGCGACAGCCGCTACACCGACCGCTTCGAGCACCTCTCGCTCGCCGAATTCGAGGCATCGGTCGCGACGCCCGCCCGGGTGTCGGACGACACCGCCTTCGCACTGTCCGTCCCGGCCGAGCCCGGTATCGAGGAACTGCGCTACGAGCGGCAGGTGCGGCCGGACCTCGGTGCCACCGAGGTCGCCATCCGGCCGGAGGCGACCGGACTGAACTTCCGCGACATCATGCTGACCCTCGGCGCGCTGTCGGAGGGGGCGACCTTCGGCGGGTTCTACGAGAAGAACCTCGGCGTGGAGTGCGCGGGCGTGGTCACCGCGGTCGGGACGGAGGTCGAGGGCCTCGCCGTCGGCGATCGCGTGATCGCTTTCGCCCGAGGCTGTTTCGGCTCGTCGGTGGTCACCGATGCCCGCCGTGTCTACCCCGCACCGGAGAACCTGTCCGCCGTCGAGGCCGCCACCCTGCCGATGGCCTATCTGACCGCGTGGTACGCGCTGATGGAAGTGGGCCGGCTGCGGGCGGGGGAGCGGGTGCTCGTGCACGCCGCCGCCGGTGGTGTCGGTCTGGCCGCCGTCCACATCGCCCATTCCGTCGGGGCGACCGTGCTGGCCACCGCGGGCAGCCCGGAGAAGCGGGACCATCTGCGCGGCCTCGGCGTGGCGGAGGTGTTCGACTCCCGATCCCTGGCCTTCGCCGACGAGATCCGGCAGCGCTGCGACGGCGTCGACCTGGTGCTGAATTCCCTTCAGGGCGAGACCATTCCGAAGAGCCTCGAACTGCTGCGGCCCCGGGGTCGGTTCATCGAGATCGGCAAGAAGGACATCTACGACAACTACCAGCTGGGCTTGCGGCCCTTCGGCAACAACCTCAGCTACTCGGCCGTCGACATCGACCGAATGCTGTTGGAGGATCCGGAGCTGTGCCGCGAGTCCATGACCGCGGTGCTCGACCGGGTGATCGCCGGAACGCTCCCGGCCTTGCCGCACACCGATTTCGGTGCCGCGGAGGTGGCCTCGGCATTCCGCTACATGGCCACCGCCAAGCAGATCGGCAAGGTCGTCGTCGCATACGAGCCCGACAGTGAGGTCCTGGTCTATCCGACCGCGACCGACGCCGTCGCGGTCGACGCGGACGGCACGTACCTGATCACCGGCGGCTACACGGGCTTCGGCCTGCGCACCGCCCAGTGGCTGGTGGACAACGGTGCGCGCACCGTGGTGCTGGTGGGCCGCCGGGCGCAGGTCGACGCCGAGAACGAGCAGCCCATCGCGGCCATGCGGGCCGCGGGCGCCACCGTGGTGCTCGAGCGCGCCGACGTCTCGGTCGAGGCGGAGGTCGAGGGTCTGCTGGAACGCATCGCATCGCTGCCGCCGCTGCGCGGTATCTACCACGCCGCCATGGTCATCGCGGACGGGCCGCTGGCCACCATGACCGAGGCGGACTTCCTGCGCGCGGTGCGGCCCAAGGTCGACGGCGCCTGGCATCTGCACCACCACACCCGGTCGCTGGAGCTGGACGCCTTCGTCATGTTCTCCTCCATGAGCTGGAACGTGGGCACCCCGGGGCAGGCGAACTACGCCGCGGCCAACGGATTCCTGGAAGCGCTGGCGCTGCACCGCCGGGAACTCGGACTGCCCGCGCTGACGGTCAACTGGGGCGCCATCGCGGAGGTCGGATTCGTCGCCCGCAACAAGCTCGACACGCTCTCCTGGCTGGGTTGGACCCCCATCTCGCCCGACCACGCCCTGGACTTCATCGGCCGGTGCCAGGCGCAGGGTGTCAGCCGCGCCAGCGTATTCGGCGTGAACTGGGCGAAGATGAACCAGGTCATGCCGATCGTGCGCAGCTCGCCGCGACTGGCCCATCTCACCGCACAGTCCACCGCCGGTGCCGCGGCCGCGTTCGGCACCGAGGGGTTGCGGGCCGAACTGTTCGAGCTCCCCGAGCCCGAGCGCGCGCCACGGCTGGTCACCGCACTGTCGCAACAGATCTCACGGATCTTCGACATGCCGGTCGAGCGCCTCGCCCAGGATGTCGGCCTGACCGATCTCGGCATGGACTCGCTGATGGCGGGCCAGATCCGCAATATGCTGGCCAAACACCTCGAGATCGACTTCCCGACCATGGGCCTGATGCGCGGTCCGAGCATCGTCGAGCTCGCGGACGAGGTGCTCGCCCAGCTGCTGGGCGAAACATCCGGGGTCGCGACGGCTCCGGCCGTCCCGGCCACCGGACCGGAGCGCTGGATCCGCACCGTGGTCGGCCGCTCCAATACCGCGTCGGTGCGCCTGTTCGCCCTGCCCTTCGTCGGCGGCGCGGCCTCGGTGTTCACCCCGTGGCCCAACCACCTGCCGGACACGGTGGAGGTGGTGGGAATCCAGTTCCCGGGCCGCGAGGACCGGATCGAGGACGTCCCGATCGACGCCATGCCGGAGTTCGTGGCGGAGCTGGCCGAGGCCATGCTGCCCTACCTGGACCGCACCTTCGTCGTCTACGGGCACAGCATGGGCGGACTGCTCGCCTACGAGCTCACCCGGTACCTCGAACAGCAGTACAACGAGGTGCCGATGAAGCTCATCATCGGCGGCTGGCCCTCGCCGGTGCTGGTCGAGGACTACGTGCGCAACCTGAATCACATTCGCGACGGCTTCGACTTGGCGAGCGAATCCGACAGCCGGGTGCTGGCGGTGCTGCGGGACAACAAACTGCTCGACATTCCCGTCGAGGAGGAGGCGGCGATCATGCACTGGCTGCCCGCCATCCGCGCGGATCTGAAGATGCTGGGCGACTACCGCTTCCACAACGGGTACACGCTGCGCGCCCCGATCTCGGTGCTGCGCGGCGCGGACGATCCGGTGTTCGAGGAGTCACAGCTGGAGGGCTGGGGCAAGCTGACCAGCGGCGGGTTCTCGCTCACCACGGTGCCCGGCGGCCATCTGTTCATCCAGAACCCGGACCCGCGGGTCATGGGGACCATCGCCGCGGAACTGTCCGCCGAGGACGCGTTCCCGAGCTTCACGAGCCTGGTGGAAGGGCGCTGACATGACGAATCACGCGACGACGAATCCGGCCGAACGATACGACGTGGTGGTCTGCGGCGGCGGCCTGGCGGGACTGACGCTGTCGAGACAGCTCAAGCGCGCCATGCCCGAGCTGTCGGTGCTGGTGGTGGAGCGCACCGCGGGCGACGTCATCCCCGACGGCGCGTACAAGGTGGGGGAGGCCACCGTCGAGGGCGGCGCGCACTACTTCACCGAACAGCTCGGCCTCGCCGGGCATTTCAACACCAGGCACCTGCACAAGCTCGGGCTGCGCATGTTCTTCGGCGATGCGCACGGTCCGTTCGAGGCACGGCCGGAGTTGGGTGCCCGGCGGTTCCCGCGAGTCCCGTCGTATCAGATCGACCGCGGCATCTTCGAGCGCGAATTGCGGCGCGGGGTGCGGGAACTCGGCGTCGACCTGATCGAGCAGGCGAAGGTGGCCGATGTCGACCTGGCGACCGGCGAGGACGACCATGTCGTGCACATCGAGATGCCCGGCGCGGGCGCGGATCGGGCGGTGCGGGCGCGGTTCGTCGCGGACGCGACCGGTCGGCGGCGGCTGTTGCAGCGCAAGCTGGAGTTGGGCACCCCGAGCCCGCACAAGATCAACGCGGTGTGGTGGCGATTCCGCGGCGAGTACGACGTCGAGCGGATGACCGACACCACCAGCCTGACCTGGCGACCGAAAACCCAGGAGCGCCGGTGGTTCTCGACCAATCACCTGATGGGCGCCGGGTACTGGGTGTGGATGATCCCGCTGTCGTCGGGGAACACCAGCATCGGCATCGTGACCGACGAGCGCATCCACCCGTTCAGCGGCTATGCCACGGAAGCCAAAGCGCGGCAATGGCTCGGCGAGTACGAGCCGACGCTGGGGAACTTCATCCGGGACGCCGAGCCGATCGACTTCCTGCGCATGCGCAACGCGAGTTACGGTTCGCGGCAGATCTTCTCGCATCACCGGTGGGCCTGTCTCGGTGAGGCGGCGGTCTTCCTGGATGCCTTCTACAGTCCCGGATCGGATTTCATCGCCTACACCAACCACATCACGACGCGGCTCGTCGAACTCGATCGCGCGGGCCGGCTCACCGCGGAGGTCGCCGCGACCTACAACCGGCTCATGCTCGAGGATCTGTGGCCGAACTACCTGGCGATGTACCACGAGAACTATCCCAGCTTCGGCAGTGCGCCCGCCATGTTCACCAAGGTGATGTGGGATACCTCGTTCTACTGGGCGCTGCCGTCCTCGCTGCTGTTCCACGGGCTGATCGCGAACGAGGACGCGGCGGCGGAGTTCCATCCCATCGCGACGAGATTCCAGGGGATCCAGCACCGTATGCAGGCGAATCTGCGGGCCTTCGCCGCGCAGGCCCCGCAACCGGACAAGTACCTGTTCGTCGAGTACAGCAAGATTCCCATCTGCGCTCAGCTGCACCTGGACCTGCTCACCGACAAGACCGCCACCCAGACATTCCGCGATATGCGCCGCAATGTCGACCGGTTGGAGGCGTGGGCGGAGTCGTTCGAGCAGGAAGTCGGCAAACAGTACGACCTCCCCCAACGGGAGCCCGCGGTGGCGGTCGCCGAATGACCGCGGTGACGAGCGAGAGGAGTGGAATGTGACCCAGTTCCAGGATCGGGTGGCGATCATCACCGGCGGCAGCCGGGGTATCGGCAAGGCGCTGGCGCTGGCCCTGGCCGAGCGGGGCACCAATGTCGTGATCGGCGCGAAGACCATGGAGGCCGGTGGGCGGCTGCCGGGCACCGTGCCCGAGACGGTCCGCGAGGTAGAGCAGCGCGGCGCGCAGGCCCTGGGCGTGCGCTGCGACGTGCGCTCCGAGGCGGACCTGAAGAATCTCGTCGACCGGACCGTGGAGCGCTTCGGCCGGGTCGACATCCTGGTCAACAATGCCGGGGCGATGTGGTTGCAGACGGTCGAGGGCACCCCGCACAAACGGTACGACCTGGTGATGGCCATCAACGCCCGCGCGCCGTTCCTGTTGGCGCACCACTGCATTCCGCATATGCGCGCGGGCGGCTGGGGGCACATCGTCAATCTGAGCCCGCCGCTGGATCCTGAGGGCATCCAGCACATGGGCGGCAAGGTGGCGTACATGTCGTCCAAGCTCAACGCCACCCTGCTGACACTGGGGTTGGGGAAGGAGGTCGCGGCGGACGGCATCGCCTGCAATACGATCTGGACGCGCACGCTGATCGGGACGCTGGCGACGCAGAATCTCGGCATCGGCAGCCCCGAGGACTGGCGCACCGAGGACATCGTGGTCGACGCCATACTGGCCGTGCTGGAACAGGATCCGGCGACGTTCACCGGCAACTCGCTGCTCGACGATGAGATCCTGGCGCGGTTCAAGGGCATCGAGGACCTGTCGCGGTACCGGTTCGTGCCCGACAAGGAACCGACGCCGATGACCTGGGAGCGTTGGGATCTCGTCGCCGAGGTCGCCCGGCAGCTGTACTTCCAGGCCATGGTGTCGGCCGACAAGGCGAAAGCGGCGGCGCTGTCGGAGGGCGCCTGACGTGCCGACCCATCGCATCGGGTCGTACGCGGTTCTCGCCCGGGGATTGCTCGAGGGCGCGGGCTCCAATCGGACGCTCGCGCTCGAGCTGGAACGGCGGGCCCGCAGCCGGGCGGCGCACCCGTTCCTGCTCTACGCCGATCGGCGCTTCGACTACGCGCACGCCAATCGCATCGTCAACACCGTCGCGCACGCGTATCGGGCCGCCGGGCTGCGCAAGGGCGACGTGCTCGCCCTGATCATGGAGAATCGGCCCGAGTTCCTCTGGCACTACCTGGCCGCGGGCAAGCTCGGTGTCATTGTGGCGCTGGTCAATACGCAGTCCCGCGGGGACGGCCTGGTACACGCCCTGACGGTGTGCGGGGCCCGGCGGGTGATCGTCGGTTCGGAGTGCCTGCCCGCCTTCCTTGCGATCCGAGACCGGCTGCCGGATGAGCTGGCAGACGGCTGCTCGGTGGACCTGGATCCCGACGGAACAGACTGCGACACAGCGGATCTGGAGTCGTTCACGCCGAGCGAGACGGTGACCGATCCGATCGACACCGCCGGGCACGCCCTCGGCGACACCGGCGCGTATGTCTTCACCAGCGGCACGACCGGGCTGCCCAAGGCCGCCGTGATGAGCTACCAGCGGCTGACCAGCGTCGGGCGGGTGCTCGGCGCGCTGGCGTGGCGACTGGAACCGGGGGATGTGGTGTACAACTGCCTGCCGCTGTTCCACACCCACGCCCTGGTGATCCCCCTCGCGAGCGTCCTCACCCACGGCTCGACCCTGGCACTGGGCCGCCGGTTCTCCGCGGGCGGGTTCTGGCACGACATCCACCGTTTCGGGGCAACGGGTTTCAACTACATCGGGGAGATGTGCCGGTATCTGGTCAATACTCCGCCCGGCCCGTACGACGACCGGCAGCGGGTGCGGGTGATCGTGGGTCAGGGGTTGCAGGCCGATATCTGGGCCACCCTCCGGGAGCGGTTCGCCATCGACCGGATCGTCGAGATGTACGCGTCCACCGAGGGGAACATCGCCACGCTCAACCTGTCCGGCACCGTCGGCTCGGTCGGGAAGCTGCGCCTCGGCGGCACCCTCGCGCAATGGGATTTCGAGCGGGACGATTTCGTGCGTGCCAACGGGCGGCTGGTGCGCTGCGGGCCGGGCGACGTCGGGATGCTGCTCGGCCCGATTCGCGAGCGCACCCCGTTCGCCGGATATCGGGATCCCGAGGCCACCCGCGCCAAGATTGTCACCGACGCCTTTCGCGACGGCGACGCGCTGTTCGTCACGGGTGATCTGTTCCGCGTGGACGATCGGGGGAATCTGTTCTTCGTGGACCGGCTGGGTGACACCTTCCGGTACAAGGGCGAGAACGTCTCGACCACGGAGGTGCAGGAGCAGCTGGTGCGATGTCCCGACATCGCGGAGGCCATGGTGTACGGCGTGCCGGTGCCCGGCCGGGAGGGGCGGGCCGGGATGGCGGCGGTCGTGCTCGCCGATGGGGCCCGCTTCGACGGCGCGGCGATCGCCGCGCGGTTGGACGAGGCCCTGCCATCCTATGCGCGGCCGGTCTTCATTCGGGTATGCTCCTCACTGAAAACTACAGCGACACTTAAGGTTTCGAAACTGTCGCGACAGCGCGAGGGCTTCGCCCCGCATGCGGGGGAGCCGGTCTACGTGCGCGACGGCAGCGACCGTGTGTACACCGAACTCACGCCGGAACGCTATGCCGCCATCATTCGCGATCACCACCATGCGCGATCAACACCTGAAGGAGCCGTCCATGAGCGATGACACCACCATTACGGGCCACGACGAGATTATGAAGCACGCCCTCGCGCTGTTCGACCACCTTCCGGTCCCGCCGGGCGTCGAACTGAAGCTGCCGCCGCCGTCCACGACGACACTGGAGATGCGCTTCGAGGAATTCGTCCCCGGCACATCGTTGTCGGCCACGGTGACGGTGGCCGCGAAGTACGGAAACGTCATGGGGCTGCTGCAAGGCGGCTTCCTCGCCGCCATGTTCGACGATCTCATGGCCCCGCTCGGCTACCTGACCGCGCGGAATCCGACGACGAGCATGGAGCTGACGACGCATTTCCTGCGCCCGGTATTCGTCGGTGAGCACCTGACGCTGACCGCCACCGTGCGCAAACGCGGCCAGTCGGTCATGTACATCGCCGCCGAGGCGGTCAACGCGAACGGCAAACTGGTGGCGACGGCCATGTCCGCGATTCAGGTCATGCCCCTGTCGAAGTAGACGGCCCGCGAAGTAGACGACCGCGGAGCGGACAACCGCACCGCCATATTGTCGATCAGCCGGGTCGCGCCCACGCGCGCCGCCACCAGCAGGCGCGCGTCACCGCGGGCGGGTGCGGGGCCCAGCGCGGGATCCCGCAGTTCCAGATACTCCACCGCCACCGCGGGATCGGCCGACAGCAGCGCGTCGGCGGGCGCCGGCCCCCCCAAACCCCCCCACGCCCCCCCCCCCCCCCC
>NZ_JASCXP010000079.1:0-21603 GCF_030010695.1 Nocardia sp. CC201C | reverse complement strand
CGCCCGTCGCTGGAGGAGCCGAGACCGCGGATGACCGCGTAGATCCGATTGCCGTCGCGCCGGGCGTCGGCGAGGCGGCGCAGCGCCAGCATGGTGATGCCCTCACCCAGCAGGGTGCCGTCGGCCCCGGCCGCGAACGGGCTGATCCGCCCGCTCGGCGACAGCGCGCCCACCTTGGAGAAGCACAGGTAGATGAAGATGGTGTTCTCGGTGTCCACCCCGCCGGTGATCATCATGTCGGCCCGGCCGTCGCGCAGCTCGGCGATGGCGGTGCGGATGGCGGCCAGCGAGGCCGCGCAGGCGGCGTCCACGGTGCAGTTCATCCCGCCCAGGCCGAGGCGGTTGGCGACCCGCCCGGCGACCACATTGGCCAGCAGGCCCGGGAACGAGTTCTCCTCCCAGGGGGCGAAGGCCGCGACGAATCGGTCGGCGATGACATCGGCGTCCCGGTCGGTGAGCCCCACCGAGCGCGCGGCCTCCTTCAACACCGGCGTGGACAGCCGCGCGGCCAGCGGATGCATGAGCGGGACCGGCCCGGTGGTGCCGAGCACCACGCCCGTCCGGGCCGGGTCGTACCACGGCGATCCGGTCGCACCGGCGTCGGAGAGCAGATCCCGAGCCACACCCAGGCTGAGGGTCTGCATGGTGCTGGTCACCTCGAGCTGGTTGGGCGGCAGCCCGAACTCGAGCGGGTCGAAGTCGATATCGGGCAGGAAAGCGCCACGGCGCGAATAGGTTTTGTCCGGGGCGGCCGGATCCGCGTCGTAGTAGTCGTCCAGGCTCCACCGCGACGGCGGCACCTCCTCGGTGCAGTCCACGCCGTCGATGATGTTCTGCCAGTACTCACGGTGATTGCGTGCCTTGGGCAGCAGGCCCGACATCCCGACAATGGCGATCGGGTCGTGTGCCAGGCGTCTGTCGTCCGTCACGGTATTCCTCTCGAACCGGGGCTGATCCGCCGCTCAGGCGGCGACGATGGAGGCGGTGCTCGATGCGACGAGTTCGGCCGCACCGGCGGCGAACAGGCGGTGGCCCAGCGGGCTCGGGTGCAGGCCGTCCTCGGTCCACACCTGCGGGCGGGCCCATTCGGCGTCCTCGGCGATCGGCAACACCAGCGTGCCGGTCGCCGCGGCCACCCGTCGCACCGCGTCATTGGCGACGTGGAATCGTTCGCGCAGCAGTGCGCGGAAGCTCTCCGGAACCGGCAGGCGCGCCGGAATATCCGGGTAGTCGGCGGTGAACACCGTGGCGCCGCCGCGCGTCAGCGTGCCCAGAATCTCGGCCAGATTGTCCTCGAAACGATCCGGGTCGTAATCACTGACGAGATCGTTGACGCCGACCACGACCCCGTACAGCGGCGCGTTGGACGCCACCGCCGACGGCAGCTGGGTGCGCACCACATCACCGGTGGTGGCCCCGTGCGTACCCAGGTTGCGAATCATGCTGGGCCGCAGTCCCAATTGCCCGCCGAGCCGAACCACCCAGCCCCGGTACCCCCCGGACGCGGCCGGATCGCCACGTCCCTCCACGAAACTGTCCCCGACCGCGGTCAGGCTGGTCATAGCGCCGCCTCGGGCGTATTGGTCACATGCCGCGCGTGCTCGGGGAACCCGACCTGCTCGTACAGTTCGGCCAGCTCCTGCTCACCGAAGAACTTGTCCGGCGGGTACAGGCCCGCGATCAGGCCGAAGAACTTCTTCGAGTAGTCCGGGCTCATGCTGGCGGCGCGGAACACCGAGTCGTAGTACGGAGTCAGCGTCAGCTCGGAGATGCTCTGGGTCAGCTCATAGGTGCTGGCGCTCTGAGCGTCACGCTCACGCTGGTACTCCGGCATGGTCTCCTCGAAAGGCCGGTCGCCGGACAGGCTCTCACCGGCCAGGTCGGCCAGCAGCTGCGCGTACTTGAAGGCGTCGGTGATGCCCCAGCCGGTGAACGGGTCCTTGTGGTATCCGGCGTCGCCGACCAGCGCCCAACCGGGCCCGTAGGACTGGCGGCGGTAGTTGTCCGGGTACAGCATGGGCCGGAAGGGCTCCACGCGGCGGCCCGAATCCCGCAGGCGCGCACCGATCTCGGGGTCGATCTGCTCGACGATCTCCTGCACGCCAGCGTCCGGATCGGTGCGGAACTCCCGGAATCGGTCGCGCTTGCGCATGACCGCCACCAGCGACAGCTCGTCATTGGTGGGCCAGGCGGCGAACTGCTGCTCACCGAATCCGGTGCGGTGATGCATGCCCCAGTCCACGCCCTCGTAGTACGAGTAGTAGATGAAGCAGGCGGCCGGGGAGCCCTCGTAGACCGGTGCGCCGACCTCCTTGGCCACGATCGAGTTCGCGCCGTCCGCGCCGATCACCAGCGGAGCACGGAACTCCCGCTCCGCGCCGTCGCCCACCCGGCCGCGGATGCCGGCGACCCGGTCGCCGTCGCGCAGCAGTCCGGTGACCGTGAAGCCCTCGATCAGTTCGGCCCCGGCCTCCCCGGCGGCGTCGACCAGGACCTTGTCCAGCACCGTGCGGCGCGGGCAGTACACGGCGTCGATGCCGTCGGCCGACGGATCGGCCATACCGTTGATGACGATATCGGTGTAGGTGAAGTTCAGGTGGCGGATGGGCGGGCAGCCGGTCGCGGTCACCCGATCCAGCAGACCCCAGGTCTTCAGCAGACTCAGCCCGGCCTGGTGGACGTAGTGGGTGGAGGGGGTGTCGCTGGGGAAGGTGGCCCGGTCCACGGCCAGCACCCGGAAACCCTGGCGCGCCAGCAGCATGGCCAGTGGCGCACCCGCCACGCGAGTTCCGACAACAATGACGTCGTACATGATCGCATCACTTTCGGTGGTCGAATGTCGTATTCGAGTCTGCGGCCGAATTCATGCGGAACTACTGTGGGGCAAAGCAATTCATCGGCCGATCGGTCCCGGCTATCGTCGGCGGGAAGTGGGCGGAATTTCGCGCGATGTCACCCGCGCGACATATACAGCTGATCGATATCGGCGGCGAATGCGGCCGAAATGGCCTCGCGGCGCAGTTTCTGGGACGAAGTGAGCAGGCCGTTGTCCACCGTGAAATCACCGGAGACAATGCGGAAAGACCGAATGGATTCGGCCCGGGACACCAGTGAATTCGCCTCGTCCACGGCCTCCTGCACGGCCGCGGCCGGATCCTGTCCCGGACGGTCCGCGCGCCACTGCTCGGCCCGCTGGGCGTCCAAGGTCACCAAGGCGGTGATGAAGGGCCTGCCCTCGCCCACCACCATGCAATTGCTCACCAGCGGATGCAGCCGCACCCGGTCCTCCAGCGGCGTCGGCGCGACATTCTTCCCACCGGAGGTCACCAGGATCTCCTTCTTGCGCCCGGTGATGCGCAGGAAGCCGTCGTCGAGTTCGCCGATATCGCCGGTGTGCAGCCAGCCATCGGCGTCCACGGGACGCTGGTCGGCCGCCGCGCCCCAGTAGCCGGGCGACACGTGCGGGCCGCTCACCAGCACCTCGCCGTCGGCGGCGATGCCCACGCCGGTGCCCGGGATGGGGCGGCCCACGGTGCCGAGCCGATTGGTCTCCGGCGCGCTCACCGTCACCGCGGTCGCCGCCTCGGTCAGCCCGTAGCAGTTGAGGATCACCACGCCGAAGCCCGCGTAGAACCCGGCCGTCGACTCGTCCAGGGACGCGCCGCCGGAGATGACGTAGCGCAGCCGTCCGCCGAAGGCGTCCGCCACCGGATGGTCCACCGGTTCGGGCGCGCCACCGGCGGTGAGCAGCCGCACTCCGCGCTCCACCGCCGCACGCTCCTCGTCGTCGGTGAGCAGCGCCCGGCAGTGCTTGCGAATCTTCTCCAACGCGTAGGGAATCAGGGCCAGGAAGGTGGGCCGCAGCCGCGCCAGCGCCGGCACCAGGTCCGGCACGCTCGGCAGCAGGTGGGTCCGGCTGCCGCCGTACAGGCAGGCGAACAGGATGGTCTGGCCGAAGACATGGGACAGCGGCAGCGCCAGCACGGTGGTGCCGTCGAAGATGCCGCCGGTCTGGCGCACCGTGTTCGCGGCCGTCACCGTCATATTGCGGTGGGTGATCATGCAGCCCTTGGACAGCCCGGTGGTGCCGCTGGTGTAGACGATCATGGCGAGGTCGTCGGCGCGCACCCGCTCGATCCGGGCATCCAGTTCCGGGCTCGCCGCACCCTTGGCCCACACCGCGACGTCGTCGAAGGTCCACACCTCCCCCGCGCCCGCGGCCGCCAGCCGGTCGGCGTCCGCGCCGGTCTCGGCGGCGAAATGCGCACTGCCGCTGTCGCGCAGGATGTGCTCGATCTGGGCGGGTGACGAGGTCGGGTACACCGGCACCACCACCGCGCCGACGGCCAGCGCCGCGCAGTTGAGCAGCGCCCACTCCAGCCCGGTGCGGCCCAGCACGGCCAACCGGTCACCGGCCGCCACCTCCCGCTCCAGCAGCGCGGAGGCCAGTGCCCGCACACGGGTGTCGAGTTCGGCGCAGGTGAGTGGGGTGCCGTCGGCGCCGCACAGCGAATCCCGTTCCGGATCGCGCCGCGCCGCCTCGGAGACGATCGTGTACAGACTCGCGGTATCGGGTGGGTCGAATCCGTCCGGGGTGAAGAACACTGTGTTCACGAGTTGAATTCTTCACGGCGACAATGATTCTCGTCGCCGTCGATACCGCGGTTCCTACCGCGCGAGTGTCATCTCCTATCGAACCGCTCAGGCCGACAGCGCTTGGGCATCATCGAGCTGTGCCGGTTCCGCGGATTCCATGCAATCGAGAAACAGCGCGACCGCCGGATTGGTTTCCGCGGCCCGCCATACCGCGTACAGATCCAGGGTCGGCACCGGATCCGACAATTTCACCGCGACCGACGCACTGCCGGGCGCACCCATTCCCATCGAAATCGCCCGGGGCAGCGAGGCGAAGCCCACGAACGGGCGCACCGACACCATATGGGCGGTGGCGCCCGGATCGTCGGCGGTATGCGAGACGGTGAGCGAAATCCGATTCTGCGCGGCCGCCCGGAAGATGGAGTCGTACATGGCGGGACACTGTTCGCGGGCGAAGAGCACGCACTCCTGCCCCTGGAGTTCGGCGAACGGCACACTCGGCCGGTCGGCCCAGCGGTGCCGACGGCCCACCACCGCCACCAGCGGCACCCGGTGCAGCAGCCGCCGATACCGGAATTCGGCGGTGGACGGGTGGCCGTAGACGAGGGCGAGGTCGAGCGAACCGTCCGCCAGTGCCGCCAGCTGCGGTCCGGTGCGCTTCTCCCACAGCGACACCACGATATCGGGGTGCCGTTCGGTCATTCGGGTCAGCGCGTCCGGCAGCACGTGTCGGCTGGCGGGCAGGTTGTAGCCGATGGCGAGGGTGCCCGCGCGGCCCTCGGCGGTCGCCTTCGCCACCTGCGCGGCCCGATCGAGTTGGGCGACGATCTGGCGGGCCTGGAGTTCGAACTCCCGCCCCGCCGCGGTGAGCCGCACCTCGTGCGAGTTGCGGGCCACCAGTTGGACTCCGAGGGATTTCTCCAGCTTCTGCAGCTGGGCGCTGAGACTTGGCTGGGTCAGATGCAGGCGCTGCGCCGCGCGGCCGAAGTGCAACTCTTCGGCGATCGTGATGAACGAAACGAGATGTCGGAATTCCATGACGCCGACTCCTTCCGAGTACCCGTCACGGTAGCCGGAGCAGGTAACAGCCGATGAATCACGGCCGCACAGACACCGCCATCCGGCTTGCCGAACAGTGAATCTCACTTGTAGCGAGAACCTCTGTGCTAGTGAGGAAGTGCGGGCGCGTACCGGCGAACAGCCGCTACACCTGCGGAAAGGCGAGGAGAACCACGGTGGCGATCATCGACGTGTGGGCGCAGCACCCCACACCACGACTCATCCAGCACGACATGTTCGATTCACTGCGGCGCTGGGGCGCCCCGCTGCCGACCGAACCACTGCCGGTGTCGGCGACCGTCGCCGCCATGGCGGCCGGTAGCGTGGACATTGCTCTGATCAGCGCCTGGTACGCACCGGAGGGTGTGCTGGTCTCCAATGACGAGGTGGCCGAATTCGCGGCGGCGTCGCAGGGCCGTCTGCTCGGCGTCGCCTCGGTGGATCTGCGGCGGCCCATGGCCGCGGTGCGGGAACTGCGCCGGGCGGTCACCGAGCTGGGTCTGCGGGCGCTGCGTGTAGTGCCGTGGCTGTGGGGGCTGCCGCCCAACGACCGCCGCTACTACCCGCTCTATGCCACCTGCGTGGAGCTGGGCATTCCGTTCTGCACGCAGGTCGGGCACACCGGCCCGCTGCGCGCCTCCGAAACCGGCCGCCCCATCCCCTATCTCGACGAGGTGGCGCTGGAGTTTCCCGAACTCACCATCGTGGGCGGGCATATCGGCTATCCGTGGACCACCGAGATGATCGCGCTGGCCACCAAGTACCCGAACGTGTACATCGACACCTCCGCCTACACGGTGCGCCGCTACCCCGAGGAGCTGGTGCGGTACCTGCGCGGACACGGCCGCCGGAAGGTACTGTTCGGGACCAACTTCCCGATGATCACCCCCGAGCACGCCCTGGCCGGGCTCGACGACCTCGGCCTCGACGCGGAGGCCCGGGAGCTGTTCCTGTCCGGCAATGCCCGACGGGTGTTCGGACTGCCGGAGTAGACCGCGCGGGTCAGCCGCGCCCGTGTCGTGCCTCGTAGGCCGCGCGCTCGGCGGCCTGGCGCTGGCGTTCGCCGATATCGGCGAGCTCCGGGTCCAGGCCGTGCTTGAGCAGCCGGTGGCGGCGGTACACGTACATGAGCGCGATGGTGAAGTACACCAGCGGCAGGTACAGCAGCGCCATCATGGACAGGCCGATCCACAGCGGCCCCGGCACCAGCAGGAACAGGCAGAGCACCGGCAGCACCGGGATCAGAAAGCGCAGCAGGTAGCGGCGCGCCGCGCCCGGGCCGGTCAGATCCGCGAGCACCCAGTCCCGCATATCGGGCGGCAGCGTCGCACCGCAGATATAGCGCACGCGTTGAACGAGATTCGGCTTGCCGGCGCTCACATGTTCTCCCTGTGCATCGGTGCCGCTCGCCGCGCGGCCTTGTTCACGCGGGTGAGCACGTCGCGCAACTGTTCGAGATCCGCCAGGCTCACCCCCAGTCGCTCCACCACGGCGGGCGGAATCCGCTCCGCCTCGCGCCGCATGGCCCGCCCCCGCTCGGTCAGGTCGACCAGCAGCGTCCGCTCGTCGCGGCGATCGCGGCGGCGGGTGATCAATCCGGCCGTCTCGAGCCGTTTCAGCAGCGGCGAGAGAGTGGCCGAATCCAGTTCGATGGCCTCGGCGATGGCCTTCACCGACATCGGCGACTCACCCCACAGCGCCAGCATCACCAGATACTGCGGGTGGGTGAGCCCCAGCGGTTCCAGCAGCGGCCGGTACACCGCGAGCACGGAGCGGTTGGCGACCGCCAGCGCGAAACACACCTGCCGATCGAGGCGCAGGGGATCGTCCGGTGCGTCGCGTCCACTCACGGCCGTGAGCTTAACGCGCTAATAGTTAATGCACAAACTAATGTCCGTCAGCCCAGCACCGGCAGCTCCCGCTCGTCGGCGAGCGCGGAGAGTCCGCGCTGCATGACGCCGGTGCGAAACCCGTGCGGCCCGCGAAGTCGATGCGGTCCGACTCCGCCGTGGGCCGCATCACCTCCCAGTCACCGCCGGGATACACCAGCACCGCCGCGCCCGTCCGCAATGCCGCGCGCGCGTTGTCCGGTGCGGCCGCGAGGGTTCCGTACCTGCGCGACGTCACCCACGCCGGGCAGGGTGACCAGCAGGTCGTGGGCCAGCTCACCGTGTCGATCGGCGATCGGGTCCACCATGCGTTCATCACCACAGACGTGCCCGCCCGCACACAAGCGAAACCCGGTGCGCGAACACCGGGTTTCGATAACCAGAACCGCGAGGCCTAGGGCGTCGGCGTCACACTCGGCGTGGTCGTGGTCGTGGTCGTGGACGACGACGGCGCGGTGGTCGTGGACGACGGCACGGTCGTCGGAACCTCCGACTCCTTCGCGATCGGCGCGTTCGCGGTGGTCGACTCGGCCGACGTGGTCGCGGTGGTCGACGGCGCGACCGACGTAGACGGCGCGGTGGTGGACGACTCCGGCGAGGTCGTGGACGATTCGGGCGAGGTCGTGGTCGACTCGGGCGCAGTCGTAGTGGACTCCGGCGTAGTCGTGGTGGACTCGGGCGAGGTCGTGGACGACTCGGCCGGTGTCGTGGACGGAGCCGTCGTCGATGACGTCACCCCACTCTTCGACACCGTCGTACCGGTGGTGGCACTCGTAGCCTTCGTCGTCGACGTCGTCTTGCTCGCCGCCGCCTGCACCGAGTTGGTGTACCCCTGCACCGCGGGCAGCGGCTCGGCCTTCCGCTCGACCGGCTCACCCGCCTGCGCCTTCTTGGCCAGTTCGGTCAGCCACGCCGCCGCGTACTCGGCGGAGGTCAGCTCCTTGCCGTCCTCGGGCTTGGCGTCGCGCCAGTAGTCGAAGTGGTGTCCGCTGCCGTTGGGGCCGAGCGTCAGGTTGTACGGATCGCTGAGGATCACCGGGATGGTGTTCTGATTGGTCACGATCAGACCGACGATCTCGTTGAAGATCTTCTGCGGCAGATAGGCCAGCGGCGAGAGGCCCTCGGCGGCGACGTTCTCCGCCTGCGCGGGCGCCCGGTGCTCACCCGGCTTGTAGGCCGGGTCCGACACCCGCAGCAGCACTTCCAGGAAGGTTTCGTCGCTGGCCATCCAGTTCGGCTGCGCGGCGATATCGGAGAAGGCGGTCATGGCGATGCGGCCGAGCACCACCGCGACATCCTGTCCGGTCGCGGGGGTGAGCCCCTCACGTTCGAGCTGATCGGCATTGACCTGCCGACCGACATTGACCACCAGTTGCAGCAGCGAGATGTTCTGCGGTGCGGCGCAGGTCAGGTCGCCCTCGGAGCAGAACGAGGCGATCTTGCCGTTGAGTTTGCCGAAATCACCGCTGGTTCCCGGTAGCGCGCCCTGCCCGGAGATCGGGTTGGCGCCGTTCTGGTACTTGCGGTCGAATCCGTCGGGATTGCTGAACGGATCCTCGGCGCCGATGAACGGGCCCTCACCCGCCTGCCGTCCGGAGTCGGCGAGGATGACCACGCCGAGCACATCGTCCGGATTCACGCCGGACTCCTCGTTGCCGATCTTCATGGCGACGCGGCGCACCACGTCGGCGCCCTCGCTGTAGCCCACGATGGAGAATTTGGTGTCCGGGCAGGCCGCCGAGATCTCGCCCATCACCTGTTCGGTATTGGCCACACCGGTGTTGACGGCGTCCTCGTAGGTGGCCATATTCGCCGGATACGCGATGTACACGGCGGCGTACGAGCCCTGCCCGACATCATCGGACGGCGCGTTGACCACCGGGTCGAGCCATTCGCTCTTGTGGTCACCCGACAGCGCGGCGGGCAACGGGTTCCCGTTGGCGTCCACCAGCAGCGCGGTAGTGCCCTCCTTCGGGGTGTCGCCACGACCGGCCACCGAAATGGTCACCATGTCGTGGCATTCGGTCACCGACGACCTGAGCTGTGTATCCACCACGGGCTGCTCCGATTCCGGAGCCCAGATCACCGCGGCGGCGGCCGCCACACCCAATGTCGTCAGCGCCGCGGCCGCGGACGCGGTGCGGTGCCGCACGAAGAAATCACCGAAGGCCATGCCCTTGATCCCCATTCCAGTACCGATGAGCACACGGAAGGCCCTCCCCGGACGGGCCGTATGTCACCGGAGACGTCGTCGCGGGGCACGGGAACGTTACGGATCGCTAACCGACCGCAATTCCGCGGCGCATCGAATGTGGTTCAGGTCACAGTGATTCGATATGCCCGTGTGGCGACCGCGCGCCCGGCGGCACCCCGCATGCCATGGTGAAGCCATGGCCTCCTGACCCCGTCCGACGCCGAGGAGGTACTGGGTGCGCCGCGCCTGGCTGTCGGCTCTGCACGGCGTCGGGCCGAAGGCCGTGCGCATTCTGGACGAGACGCTCGCCGCGACCGGACGCACGCTCGCCTGACCGCGCGGCCCCGCCGTAGAGCTCGAGACGATAACTGTCTCAGACAATCCTTGTCCATCGTGTGGTATTGCCGCTACCGTTGACACATGGACGCACATCTCCGATCCGAGGTCGAACTCCCCGCCGGAGTCGAAGGCCGCGCCGCCGCCGGGTATGCCTCCGTCGCAAGGCTTTTCGCACGAATGTTCGCGGGCAAGCGAGGCAACGGCGCGGGGCTCGCCGTGTACCACCGCGGTGCGCCGGTGCTGAACATCTGGGCGGGTTCGGCCGACGCCGCGGGGACACCGTGGACCCGCGACACCGGCGCGATGGTGTACTCGGCGTCGAAGGGCGTCACCGCCACCGTCATGCACCGGCTGGCCGATCGAGGGCTCATCGACTATCACGCCCCGATCGCCGAGTACTGGCCCGAGTTCGGCGCGAACGGCAAGGGCGACATCACCATTCGTGACGTGATGACACACCGGTCCGGACTGTCCGCGCTCCCGGCGAACACCTGGGAGGAGATCCTCGACCACGAGCTCATGGAACGACGACTGGCTGCGGCCGCACCGGATCGCTTGCGCGGCAAGCCGATCTACCACGCGCTCACCCAGGGCTGGATGCTGGCCGGAGTGGCCCGCGCCGTCACGGGCCTGTCCATGGCGGAGTTGTACCGCACCGAGGTCGCCGAGCCGCTCGGCGTGGACGGCATCCACCTCGGCCGACCGCCCGCCGACGCGCCCACCGTCACCGCGGATCTGGTCGGCTCGGCGAAAGCGCTGTGCGAGAGCGCATATGCGCGCCCCACCGTCAGCCTGGCCGCCCGCCTGCCCGGCCCCTTCCGCGCCCCGCTGCGGTCGATCTACTTCCCGGGCCTGGAAGCCGCGTTCGCCGGCGAGGAGCCGCCGATTCTGACCACACAGCTGCCCGCGGGCAATGCCGTCTGCACCGCCGACGGGCTCGCCAAGATGTACAGCGCCCTCGCCTGCGACGGCATGGTCGACGGGGAGCGCTACCTGTCGCCCGAGACCGTGCGCACCCTCGAGATCGTGCAGACCATTCAACCGGATCGCACCCTCATCGTGCCGTGTTGGCATCTCGGCTACCACATCTTCCCGTCCCCGCGGGCCCCGCGCGGATACGGCCACCTCGGTGCGTTCGGATCCGGCGGCTGGGCGGATCCGGCCTCGGGCATCTCCATCGGCTTCGTGCACAATCGCATGTCCGTCGGCTGGGTCTCCGCGGATATGACCCTGCTGGCCTGGCTGATTCCCACGATCCTGGCGGGAGCCCGCGGCAGCGTGGCCACCGCGGCGGCCGCCGACGCGGCCACCCACGTGGCGTGACGCTACTGCCCGTCGCTGAGCGGGCGTCCGGTCAGCACCCGCCCGGCGACACCGAGCAGCCGCCGGTAGCCCGCCAGCGCGCCGCTCGAAAAAGCCAGTGACCACACAGTTTTCGGAGCCGAGGGCGGCAGTGGTTTGCCCGCCAGCCGATCGGCCAGCCACTCCGTCACCAGCGGCGCCGCGATGACGGCGAGTGTCACATGCCCGCTGAGCCGGTCGCGCACGTACTGCACCGACGCCCCCGCCGCCCGGTAACGCCACACCTGCTCGTCCATATCCTCCACGGCCACGACGGCGTCATTGGTGGCCTGCACCACCAGCATGGGAAACGCCGGTGCCGAGGTGACCGGGCGCAGCGCCTCGAAGATGGCCTCGAATTCGGGCCGGGTGATCAGCTCGGCGATCGTCACCGCGCTGTGCCGGTCGAGATCGCGGCGCAGGCTGCGGAAGACGATGGGCAGGATGGTGCTCGACTCGGCGTGGGCGATCAACTCGTGGAACGGACCGTCGAAGTGCGAGCGCACGGCGGCGCGCAGATCCGGGTAGGCACGGCAGAGCGCGGACAGCACCAGCACGATGAGCCCCGCGTACACCGTGCCGTTGAGCCGGGCGAAGACACTGCGCGGATCACCGACCGGAGAACCCGCCGACGCCCCGACGATATCGAGCTCCGGCGCGTACTCACCCGCCATTTCCGCCGCCCACGTGGTGGCCAGCCCGCCGCCCGAATAGCCCCACAGCGCCACCGGTGTCCGTGCGGTCAGACCGAGCGGTTCGAAGGAGAGCGCCGCGCGAATCCCGTCCAGAATGCGGTAGCCGGGTTCCCGGGGCACCCCGAAATGTCCGTCCGTGCCGACGTGATCGGGCACCGACAGCACCCACCCGCGCGCCAGCGCGTTCGCGAACAGGAACAGCTCGAGCTGCGGCACCGAGCCGAAGGCCCGCGCGCCCTGCCGCAGGTTGTAGGACGGCAGCCCCTTCGCCACCACGGCGTCGATGGCGCACTGATACGACACCAGCGGCCGCCGCTCCCCCGGCTCGGCGTGCTCGGGAAGCAGGACCGTGGTCACCACCGCTTCCGGCGTGCCGTGCACGGAGGTGGTGCGATACAGCAGCTGCCATGCCGCGATCCGCTGCGGCACCACGCCCAGCAGTCCGAGCTCCACCTCGCGGGACCGGATGACGGTGCCCGGGGCGAGCGCCGCCAGATCCGGCGGCGGCAGGTAGAAGGGGTCGTCCAAGGGTGGCAGCGGCCCCTCGCCGGTCGTGTCACTCGCGATGGCGTCGGCCTCGACGGTCGCGCGCAGCGGCACGACCTCCGATGCGGTTGCCTCCGCGGAGTTGGTGATATCGACGCTCATGGCCGCCCCTCCTCATTTCGTCCGGCGATTGCTCCCGGACCGTAGCAACAACCACCGAACGCCTCCGTAGACCGAAACATGCACAGTCCCAAGGGCATTGCGTACAGCAACCGGGTATCGACACCGATCGGCCGAAGCGATGCGGTGCGACGCGAATGCCGTGCAATCCCGCCGAATAGGGGATTTCTAGGGGCCGATGCGCGCCGAGCGCGCATCGGTCGCGCGTCCGGGCTGGTACGTTTCCAGGTGGCCGGGCAGTCGATCCAACGGACAGCGATACAGACCGGATTCCATCAAAGCTCGGCCATAACCACGGCCGCGTGCCTCCGGGGCCGTCGCGATCGCGAGCAGATGCCAGTGGGGTTCGAGCACATGCGATGTCCAGACCCGAATCGCCGATTCCGTCACCTGGCGAGGCCGTGGAATCGACCACGCAGTCAGCGGATCGTCCATGAACGACCGGGCAATCACGAACCAGCCGATGTCATCGGATATCCAGCGTCACCCGGGCGTTGAGGGCGGTGGTCAGGGAGGCGCCGAAGGTGCGGCGGATGGTTTCGCTGAGGTGGGAGGGGGAGGCGAAGCCGGCGTCGGCGGCGCAGCGGGTGAGGTCGTATCCGGCGGACATGCCCGCCAGCACGATTCGCACCCTGGCCCACTGCCGGTAGCGGCGGAAGGTGGTTCCGGTGTGTGCGGCGAACAGTCGCAGGAAGTAGTGCTCCGACATGCCGGCATCGGCGGCCGCGCGATCGGCGCGCGGATGCGCGGTCGGATCCGCTCGGATATCGCGCATGACCGCCTCGATCCGCGGATCCAGCACGGACGGCGAATCAGGCTGGGAGAGCAGCGCGTCCAGGCTCGGCACGCCCGCGCGGGCGGCGGCGACACAGGCGGCCTCCGCGGCGGGATCGAGGGCGCGCGGCTCGACGGCGTCGCGCAGCCCGGCGATCACGGCGCTGCCCGGCTCGGCGAACACCAGCGCGATCCGGCCCGCCGAGACGATCCGATGCCGAACCCGGGCCTGGACGAAGACGCTGCGGGTGACGAGCGTCCCGTAGTCCTCGGTCTCCACCGTGAAGGATCCGTCCAGGCTCAGGCCCAGACATGCGATGGCGGTGGCATGCATGCCCACGCCCAGATCCGGCCCGAGATATCCGGCGTGCCGGGGCCGCATCCACACCACGGGCGCGACAGCGCAGGTTTGTGAAAGCGCGGCCCCGGTCATATCGGCCAGGCTAATCGGTACCCGGCGCGGACGGCGTCGGCGAGTACGACAGAGGGATGCGCCATGACCACCGACCCACACGCGAAGCCCAGTTGGCGGACCCGAGCGGTCACCGCACTGTTGCGGGCGGGCGGCCAGCGGAAACTGCTCGCCACCCCGGAGGGGGTGCACGCGGAGATCGCGAAGCGCGACCGGCGCGACACCGAGGTGCGCCCGCCCGCCTCCCTGCGCAAGCGGGCCACCGTCACCCGGGAGGACCTCGACGGCTGGCCCGTCTACCGCATCACGCCGAACGACGTCACCACCGACGTCTCGGTGGTCTTCCTGCACGGCGGCGGTTTCTTCCGCGAGATCGTCGGCGCACATTGGAAATTCGCGGCCCGGCTGGCCGCCGCCGTTCCGGCCGAATGCGTGGTCCCGATCTATCCGCTGGTCCCGCACGGCCGCGCCGCCGAGATGGTGCCCACCACCGCCGCCATCCTGGCCCGCACCATCGAGCGGCGCGGTACGGGATCGACCGTGGCGATGGGTAATTCGGCCGGTGGCGGCCTGGCATTGGCGGCCGCGCAGGCCCTCCGCGACCGGGGCGGCCCGCAGCCGTCCCGCCTCGTCCTGATCTCCCCCTGGCTCGATATGACCATGTCCGACCCTGCCCAGGCGGAGATCGAGCCGACCGATCCGCTGCACCTGCGCCCCGGCCTGGCGGAGATCGGCCGCTGCTACGCGGACCGGCTCGCCCCCGAGGACCCCCGGGTCAGTCCGCTGTTCGGCCGCTTCGAGGGGCTCCCGCCGATCACGGCCTTCGCCGGTACCCGCGAAATCTTCGTCACCGACACCCGCACCCTCGCCCGCCGCGCGGCGGAGGCGCACGTGCCGATCGACTATCACGAGGCCCCGAACCTCCCGCACAATTACGCCCTGTTCCCCGCTCCGGAGGGCCGCGCGGCTCGCGAGATCATGGTCGCCGCCTGCCGCGCCCCCGTGCCCGCCGGGCGGCGCTGAATCGACGACCAGCCGCCGGATACCCCCCTCCGATACCCGGTGGCTGGTCTTCGGCGGCGAATCCAGTTAGGACGCAGCCATATTGAATCAGGAATCCGGGCCGCGTTCGGTGAACCGGCAGCGGTTGACCACGGGTGCCGGCACCACGGGCACAGCATGCCCACGAACGTCCGGGTTCGGGCAATATCTTGCCGAAACCCGCGTGCCGTCACGAGCCGGTGCAGAGGTCTTCCGCGGGGACGCCGGGGAGGTACCGCTCCCACTCCTCGGCGGTGAGCGGAGTATTTCCGCCGCCGCACAGTTCGGCCGCCACCCGATCCGGATCGGTCGCCCACAGCTGCACCGTCATGGCGGGTCCGCCCGCCGCCAGCAGCGCACCGCCGTGGCCGTACACCACCTCGTTGACCCGCCCCTCGTAGCCGTTCAGCACCGCGGCCCGGCTCGGTGCGCGCGGATCGGTGATATCCCACACCCAGATGCCGCCGCCCCCACCGCCTCCGGCGACGCGGGTGCCGTCGGGGCTGAAGTTGAGCGTGATGACCGCGTCCGCCGGACCGCGCAGCACCGCCAGCCGCCGCGGCTCGTCCGGGTCGGCGAGGCCGAACAGGCGGACGGTGCGATCGGCCCCGGCGGCCGCGAGCAGTCCGTCCCGCGGACCGAAGGCGACGCTGGCGACGTCATTGCCGAATCCGGTGAGCGACGGCACTTCGCGCGGGCGACGCCGGTCGGTGATATCCCACAGCCGCACCGACTCGTGCGAGGTGGCGACGGCCAGCAGGGTGCCCGACGGGTCGATGGCGACGATCGAGGGCAGACCGGGCCCGACGTCCAGCGTGCCGAGCGGCGCGGGCCGCGCGATATCGCCGACGTCCCAGAGCGTGACGGTCCGTTCGTCCTGCCCCGCCACGACGAGCAGGGTCGCGTCCGGATCGAAGGCGAGCGCGCTGACGAGCCCACGCACACCGGGGATTTCGGCTCGGTGCCGAGGTTGCCGGGGATCACCCAGATCCCACAGGTGGACCCGTCCGGTGCGGGCCCCCACCGCCGCCACCGACCCGTCGGCGGCCAGTGCGACCGCACCGGTGGTCTGTTCCTCCGGTCCGACGCCCAGCGTCGAGTACTCGACGGGTGCGTCGGGTTCGCTCAGATCCCACAGGCGCGGATGGCTGTCGGCCGCACCGGTGCCGACCAGGAGCCGAGTTCCGGTGCGGTCCATCGGCATCTGATAGACCACCGACCGCGCACCGCGCAGTACCGGGCCGGGCAGCGGCCACACCCGGGCCGCACCGTCGATCCCGCCGGTGACGATCCCGGTGCCGTCTCCGACGAACACGACCGACACCACGATCACCGGATTCGGCAGCGTGTCCTCGAGCAGATCACCGTCCGTCGCCCAGATCCGGGTCGTATTGTCCGAACTCGTCGCCGCCAGCCGATCGCCGTCCGGACTGTAGGCGAGATCGTTGACATAGCTGGTGAATCCGGTGAGGGTGGGCAGCCCCACCGGCCGCGCCGGATCGGCCACCGACCAGCGTCGTACATCCCGGCCGCGCCCGCCCGCGGCCAGCACCGTCCCGGTCGGATGGAAGCTCAGCGCGGTGAAATCGTCGGTGCTGCCGTCCGGCCCGCTGTCGTGCACCGGCGTCGGGCCGTCGCGCCGCCGATCCCAGATCCGCAGTGCCGCACCCGCTCCGCCCGCGGCGAGTAGCAGACCGTCGGGACTGTAGGCCACCACCGAACCCTCCGTGGGAAACACCAACGGCGGCCGCGCGACGGGGCGCGCGGGGTCCGAAACAGTCCACCGGTGCACGTCGTTCGTGACGAGCCCACCCCCGGCCAGCTCCGCGCCGTCGGGACTGAACGCCAGATTCTTGACCGGCACCGCGGTCGCGCCCAGCACGGCCAGCGGTGCGGGCGCGTCGCGATCGGCGATATCCCACAGGTGGATGCCACGGTCGGTCGCCGCCGCCAGCCGGCGACCCGCGCGGTCCACCGCCAGCGCGTCCAGCCGCGTCGCACCCTCCGACCCGATCGACACAGCGGCCAGCGACCGCAGCGGAGTTCGTGACATCCGCTCGTACAGCAT
The DNA here is from genome assembly GCF_030010695.1 of Nocardia sp. CC201C. Classification (NCBI taxonomy): domain Bacteria; kingdom Bacillati; phylum Actinomycetota; class Actinomycetes; order Mycobacteriales; family Nocardiaceae; genus Nocardia; species Nocardia sp. CC201C. Next base: position 4,529 of record NZ_JASCXP010000079.1, on the reverse strand, counting down.
TACCGACCGGTCCTGACGGCCCACCGCGAACACCTCGCCCGTGGCATCGGCGGCGATGAGCGCCCCGCCCGGTGCCCCCAGCAGCCGCACCGGTGTGTGGGTGGCGCTCGCGTCCAGCACCGCCGAGCGCGCCTCGAGGGTCGGATGCACCCGGTAGGCCGCCAGCGCGAGCTGGGCGGCGAGGGCCGGATCCTTCGCTCGCAGCGTGGCCGACTGCACCGCGATCTGACGCGATCTGGCCTCGTCGCGCGCCCGATTCGCCGTCGATCTGGCGATCAGGGCAACACCCGCCAGCACCATGGCGACGACCAACGCCAGCGCCAGCCCCGCCACCAACCGGCGCAGTATCCGGGTGCGCCGTCGTTCGCTCGCCACCAGTTCTTCCTGATGGGCGATGCTGGCGCGCAGATACTCTCGCTCGTCCCGGTTCAACGCGGTGTCGTGGTCGTCGGTCTCGGCCCACTCCCGCATGAGCGCGAGTCGCCCGGTGCCGAGCAGCGCTCCGGGCTCGCGGTCGGCGTCCAGCCAGGTCCGGGTGGCCTGGGTCAGCCTGCGGTGCACCAGTAATCCGGTGCGGTCGGTATTGATCCAGTCGGTGAGCCGCCGCCAGCCGCCGATGAGGGCCTCGTGGGAGATCTCGATGGTGTCCTCGTCCACGGTGAGCAGCCGATGCGCGGCGAACCGTTCGATCACCGTCTCGACATCGGCCACCGATTCGGTGTCGAAGAACAACTCCCCGTGCTGCACCCGGCGGCGCGTGGACAGCTCCTCCTCCACGCTGACCAGCCGCAGGAAGGCGCGCCTGGCGAGTTCGCGCTGCCGGTCGGTGAGCGTGGTGTACACCGCTTCGGCACTCTGCTGGACAGCACCCCCGATACCTCCGGTGGCCAGGTAGTCGGCGACGGTCATGCGCCGCCGGGTGCTGTGCCGCCACGTCTCCAGCAGGGCGTGCGACAGCAGCGGCAACGCGCCCACATCGTGAGCGGCGGCCGAACCGTGCGGAGCCAGTTCCACCAGCAGCAGGTGTACCAACTCTTCCTCCACCGTCCATTTCGCCTTGCGCGCGGGTTCGACGATCACCTCGCGCAGGGCCGCGGAGGTCAACGGCCGCACCAGCATCGCGTGGGCGGCGAGCGCGTCGAGCAGTTCGGCCTCCTCGGCCACCTGCCGGTAGAAGTCGGCGCGCAGGCCGAGCACGTACACGCACCCGGTCCGCGACCCGGTGATGGCATCGAAGAATTCGCGCCGCTGCTCGAGGTCCTGGCACTGTGTCCACGCCTCCTCGAACTGGTCGACGATCAGGACGTCGACCGTCGGTGCCGCCGCCAGCGCCGCGGCCGGACGCGTTCCCGGCCGCAGCACCGCCACGGAGCGGCCGTGCCGGCACAGCAGGGGGACCAGGCCCGCGCGCAGCAGCGAGGACTTACCCGACCCGGAAGCGCCGACGACAATGAGGACCCGTGCGGGTTCCGAACCGGTGCGCAGGGCTTCGACCCGCTGAAAGAGTTCGGCGGTGGCGTCGGCTCGCCCGAAGAACCATGCGGCGTCCTCGGCGGCGAAGGCGGCCAGGCCGCGGTAGGGCAGCTCGCCCGCCTCGCGCCGACGCCCCGTGGTCGGGCGTACCCGCCGCAGCGCGGCCAGCCACGAATCCTGTTCCGCCACCGGCACTCCGCAGCAACCGAGTACATCGCGAAACATCCGCTCGTTCGCTTCGGTGGGCAGATGCTGCCCGGCGAACCAGCCGCTGACGGTGCCGTGCAACGCACCCGAGCGCTCCACCACCTGCCGCACCGTCAAACCCGCCGACCTGCGCAAAGCGGTGAGGGCGGCGGCGAATTCCTCCCGTGTCGACACTCGACTCAGGTCCGGGCCCCGACCGGCCGCGCTGGACATGGCCCGACCCTAGCGAGCGCACCGCCGGGCCCGCAGGAGCCGTATGGACCTTGTATCGAGTTCTTTCAGCCGTTGCCGGACCCGTCGGACGATCGTCGCGACACATCCGAATACGGCCGCCGCCACAGGTTTCGGCCGACCAGGGAAGGAGCAGCGATCGTGTCCGCCCCCATCTGCACCCCCGTCGAGGCCGAACCCGGCTTCGCTCGTGCGCTCGATCTGTTCCAGCGCACCGCGCGACATGTGCCCGCGTACGCCGAATTTCTCACCGAGCACGGCATCGACCCGAGCGACGTCCGCACACCCGAGGACTTCGCCGCGGTACCGCCCACCACGAAAACCGACTACCTGCAACGCTATCCGATCGACCGGTTGCTGTGGCACGGCGACATCACCGGCGCGGGCACCTGGTCGTGCAGTTCGGGTTCCAGCGGCCACCCCACCTACTGGCCCCGCGATATGGTGGCGCTGGACGAGGGCGCCGAACTGTACGCCAGGATCCTCCGCCACTGCTTCGAATCGCCGCGCCGGTCCACCCTGCTGGTGATCGGCTTCGCCATGGGAAACTGGATCGGCGGAACCTACACCTACGCGGCCGCACTCGCCCTGCGCCGACGCGGACTGCGGGTATCGGTCATCGCACCCGGTATCGAGCCGGACACCATCCTGAAGAACATCGAGCGGCTCGGACCGCACTACGAGCAGGTGGTGCTCGCCGGCTACCCGCCCTTCGTCAAGGATGTGCTCGACCGAGCCCCGGAAACGGTGCTGCGCCACGATATCCGGCTGCTGCTGGCCGGTGAGGCGATCACCGAGCGGTGGCGGGACCACATGCTGGACCGGATCGGCAAAACCGACCGGCCGACCGAGATCTGCCTCGTCTACGGCACCGCCGACGCGGGCATCATGGGTCACGAGACGCCCACCACGATCGCGGTTCGCCGCGCCGCCCGCGCCGACGCGGCCCTGGGGCGGGAACTGTTCGGCGGCGACCCGATTCAGCCCACCTTCGTCGAGTACGACGCCGGGTACCGCTTCACCGAGGTGGACCCCGACGGGTACTTCCTGTTCACCTCCGACAGCTCGATTCCGCTGGTGCGCTATCGGATCAACGATCAGGGGCGCGTCCTGTCGGCCGACACGCTGGCCGAGGCGCTGCGCGAGCACGGGCACCGGATACCCGTGCGCCCGTCCACCGCGTCCTGCGGATATCTGGCCCTGCATCGCCGCACCGATATCGCCGCGGCCTTCTACGGTTTGCAGATCTACCCCGAGAATATCCGCGCCGCACTGGAACACGCCGAGATCGTGGATGTCGCGAGCGGAAAGTTCGTGCTCTCGGTGCTGTGCGACGAACAGTTCACCCAGACCCTGGCACTGCGCGTCGAATTGCGATCGGGATCCGTCCCCTACCCGGGCTTCCGAGATCGGTTGCGGCAGCGGGTGATCGAGACGCTGGACCGGACCAACGACGAGTACCGCCGCCTCCACCGGACGCTCGGCGCGGCCGCCGAACCCCTCATCACCGTGCACGATTTCGGCTCCGCCGGATTCGGACCCGGTGTCAAACACCAGTGGACGGACACCCGCTCATGATCGAGATCCTGCACCCCGCACGCGATTACGCCCGCATCACGGCTTTGCGCGCCACGGCGTCCGGTTACCGATACGTCGACGGCTGGACCAGCGCACTGCCCGAACTCCTCGCCATCCGGCATCCGCGTCTGGCGGTCCGCCGCAACGGGGGCGCCGACGACTTCGCGGCCCTGGCGGCCATGGCGCAGGCGGCCGGATCGCTCGACGAGATCAGCCGCTACGTGGTCTATCCGTGGCGTCGCGTGCTGGTCCGGCTACCGGACGACGAGCATTTCCACCGCCTGCGCACCGCGCGCAACCGGTGGCTCATCACCGCCGCCGAACAGCGGCTCTGGTCGTCGGCGCCGATCGGCATCGCCGGGCTCAGCGTCGGCGCGTCCGTGCTCACGGCGTGCTCGCTCACCGGGGCGCGGCGCTTCCGGCTGGCCGAGCACGACACCCTGGGGCCGACGAACCTGAACCGGTTGCCCGCGTCGGTCTGCGACCTCGGGGAGCCGAAACTCCTGCTGGCCCAACGGCGCACCTGGGAGATCGACCCCTACACCGAGTTCACGACCTTCTCGAACGGGTACCGTGCCCGCGACGCGGCGGCCTTCCTCGGCCGCGGAGCCGGACGGCTGGCGGTGGTCGTCGAGGAGATGGACGACCTCCCCATGAAGGTCGATATCCGGGTGCGGGCGCGCGCCGCGCGCATTCCGGTGGTCATGGCGACCGATCACGGGGACGGCGCCTTCCTGGACGTGGAACGCTACGACCTGGAGCCGGACGCGCCGCTGTTCGGCGGGCGGGCGGGTGATCTCACCGCGGATCGGGCGGCGCTGACCGACCCGGCCCGCAGGCTGGAGATGGTGCACGCCATCGTCGGTGCCGCTGTCTCACCGCGCACCCGCGCCTCGCTGACCGAGGTGGGCCGGACCCTGCCCACCTGGCCGCAATTGGGGACCGCGGTGGGCGTGGCGGGTGCGCTGGCGGCCGCCGCCGGGCCGGGCGCGCAATGCGGGGGGGCGCGGACGCCGGGGGGGCGGTCGGGGGGGTGCCGG
>NZ_JASCXP010000078.1:0-21617 GCF_030010695.1 Nocardia sp. CC201C | reverse complement strand
GCCCCCCCCCAGCCCGCCCCGGGGCCGCGCCCCCGGGGCGCGGAGCAGGCGCTGCGGTAGGCGCTCACAGCCTGCGCGGCGTCACCGCCCGTCTCGACCCGCGGGTCGGCGCGGCCAGCACGACCAGGGCGAGGACGAGAACGGCCATCCCGCACCAGGACAGCACGGCCAGTCGTTCGCGCAGCACTACGACGCCCAGCACGGCCGCCACCGCCGGTTCGGCCAGGGTCAGGGTGGTGGCGTGCTGAGAGGTGGTGTGGCGCAACCCGTAACCGAACAGCCGGTAGGCCAGCACGGTGGTGCACAGCGCCAGGTACAGGGCGACCGCCGCGCCGCGCGGAGCCAGCATCCAGGCCGGGCCGGCGGCCAGCACCACCGGCAGCACCAGCAGCGCGCCGCCGCCGAACATCGCGCCCATGACCGCGCCGGCGGGGCGTCCGGCGGCGATGAGCCGCCCGCCGATCAGGGCGTAGCAGGCGTAGGCGATACCGCCGCCCACCGCCAGCAGCACACCGAGCGGATCGACCACCCCGCCGCCGGTGGTCGAACCCAGCACGAGCGCACCGCATCCCGCCACCGCCGCCGGTGTCGCCAGCATCCAGCGCCGATCGGGTCGGGTGCGGGTGAGGGTCCAGGCGAGCACTCCCGCGCAGACGGGAGCGCAGCCCAAGGCGATGACCGTGGCCACCGCGACCCCGGTGCGCTGCACGGCCGGATAGAACGTCAGCGGATATCCGGCCACCGCCACCGCGCCCAGGGCGAGCTGCCGCCATTCGCGGCGGGTGCGCGCCGGAACCCCGCGCGCGGTCGCGCAGAGCAGCAGGCCACCCAGCAGCAGGCCGGTCGATCCGGTCGCGGCGGCCGGGGTGCCCGAAGGGGCTTGGGTGGCAACGGTTCCCGTGGTTCCCCACAGCATCGCCGCGGTCAGGATGGCCAGCGCTCCGCCGACCCGGGATGAACGTGGATTGGTAGCCGTACGGCGCGCGGCCGTCGCGGCGGAATGATTCGGCACAGTCGTGAACTTCCGTCGAATTCCGATAGGAGCTGGATTCCGAACGGGCGCACGACAATACCGCCGCGCACGGCGGTACTACGGGAAGGAGGCCGTCAGGTGCGCCCGGTCACGCGACCGGGGGCGGGGTGACGGTGCGCCAGTATGTGCCCATGGCACCGATCATAACGGCCGCGGGGCGCGCTGCCCGCGGGCCGGACGTTCACCCGCGCGGGGTGAGTAGGACCAGGGGGATCTCCCGGCTGGTCTTGCGCTGATAGTCGGCATACCCCTGGAAGCTCGCGACCACGCGCGGCCACAGGGCGGCGCGTTCCGCCGCGTCGGCGACCCGGGCCGTCATCGGCCGTCGGGGGCCGGACTGCATCGACACCTCCACGTCGGGGTTGTCGCGCAGATTCAGGAACCAGGCGGGATGGGTGGGATCACCGCCGCGCGAGGCCACGACGACGATGGTGTCGCCGTCCACGACCGGCGCGGTCAGCATGACTCGACGCGGCTCGCCCGACTTGCGGCCGACGGTGGTGAGTTCGAGCGCGGGCATGCCCACGATGGTTCTGCCCAACCTCCCCCCGCTCACCTTCAGCAGTGCGCGATGCAGGGCGTTCTGGACCTTCAACTGAGCGTCGCTGGGCATGGGGCCGAATCTACTCGCCGTCGACCGACCGGGCAGGCTGTGCGGGCCAGTGGGGGGAGCGGCCGAGGAGGGCGACGATGCGGTCGAGGGTGGCCTCGCCCGTCCAGGGCAGTCGGGGTGCGAAGGCGGCGCCGGGGGTGGTGCGGGAGGCGTCGTCGGGGACGAATTCGGCGATCGGCAGCGCGGCGGCGAGCAGGTCGTCGTCGAAAGTCGTCGTCCGGCCGAGGGTTCGGTCGACATCCCAGGTGTGCACCACATAGTCGATGAAGTGGAAGGTGAGGGCCTGGATGCCCGGGAAGCGGAACTCCGTGGTGAATTCGGGCAGCGGGAACGCGCGCTCCAGGATGTCGTCGGCGGCGAAGGCGGCCAGCACATGATCGGCGGCGGCCCGGTAGTCGGCGACCGGGTCCAGGCCGAGCGGGCGGGGCTGCCAGTGGTCCGGATCGTCGTCGCCGCGGGCGGCGGCGGCGAAGCCGCGGTGCTGGGCGATCATATGGCTGAGCAGGTCACGCAGGGTCCAGTCCGCGCAGGGGGTGGGCTTGCTCAGATCCGCCGGGATGCAGTGCGATACGGCGGCGCTGCTGGCGCGGACGGCGCGGGCATTCAGGGCGACGAGATCGGCGGGGGCGACTATATTGGTAGGCATGTGCATATAATATGCGACAGCGTATTATCTGTCGAGCGGTATTTTCTTCGTATGCCGGAAGTGAAGCGCCCCGACCTCGCCGCCATGCTGGGACCCCTCGGTCGCGCCCTCGTACAGGCGGAGCTGCCCATCCTCGAGCGCAACGGCATCAGCATGTGGGGCTACGCCGTCCTGCTCGGCCTCGGTGAGGACCCCGTGTACACCCAGTCCGCCCTGGCCAAACGCATCAACGCCGACAAGACCCGCATCATCGCCGTGCTCGACGAACTCCAGCGGCGCGGTCTCATCACCCGCACCCCCGACCCGGCCGACCGCCGCGCCCGGCTGCTGTCCCTGACCCCGGAGGGGCGCACCCTCCGCGATCGCACCCAGCGGGAGATCCAGGCGCAGGAGGAGCACCTGCTGTCCCTCCTGACCCCCGCCGACCGCAAGGCATTCCTGCGCGCCCTCCAGCGCCTCAGCGACGCGGTGCGCGAGCAGCCGGACTGAGCGCGGGTGATCGCCCCCGGGAAACGCGCGTCCGGTCGGATCGGGAGATGCGCGCGGCGGGGCGCGGTGCCGTCGGGCGGGGCCATCCACCTCGAGTACGCGCCGCGGGAGCGGCGGTGGCCAAGTTGTGTGCGGTGCCGCCCGCGAGATCGCTACGCTCATCGCGCGGCGAGTGCGGTGAGCGGCACCGCGGATATCGGTCAGCGGTTGCGGTGGGCGACGAGTTGGGCCAGGGCGATGAGGTCTCCGGTGGCGAGATCCGGGGGCAGCGCCGCGAGCGCGGATCGCATGGCCGTGGCCGCGCGGTGCAGGGTGCGTTGCCGTCCGCCCGCCGCTTCGACGAGTTCGGCGGCGCGCGCGGCCTTCTCCGGGGTCATGGGGTGCGCGCTCCGGTAGATCCGCGCCAGTTCGCGGCCGGGGGCGGTGTCGGAGTTGAGCGCGCAGACGACCGGGTAGGACTGTTTTCGGTGCAGCAGATCGCTGTGCGCGGGCTTGCCGGTGATGGCTGGATCGCCCCAGATGTCCATGGCGTCGTCGACCAGTTGGAAGACCAGCCCCAGTTCCCGCCCGAAGGTGTGCATGGCCGAGACCGTGCGATGGTCGGCTCCGGCGCACAGCGCGCCCAGCGCGCAGGAACAGCCCAGCAGCGCACCGGTTTTGCCCGCCGCCATGGCGAGGTACTCGGAGACGCTCACGCTGGAGCGGGTTTCGAAGGCGCAGTCCTCGTACTGGCCCTGGCAGAGGGCGACGGTGGTGCGCGCCAGGCGGATGACGGCCTCGGCGGTCACCGCTTCGGGCACACCGTCGGAGAGCACCCCGAGGGCGAGGGCCTGCAAGGCGTCGCCGAGCAGGGTGGCATTGGTCTCGCCCCAGACGCGCCAGACGGTCGGGCGGCCGTGGCGGGTGTCGTCGGCGTCCATGACGTCGTCGTGGACCAGGGAGAAGTTGTGCAGTAGTTCGACGGCCGCGGCGGCGTGGACGGTCTGGTCGACGCCACCGCCGCAGGCCGCCGCGGCGGCGAAGGTGAGGGCGGGGCGAAATGCCTTGCCCTGTACGCCCGGAGCGGGCGCACCGGTGGTGTCGCACCAGCCGAAGTGATAGCCCGCCATGCGATCCAGCGGATCGGTCAGCGATGCCACGGCGGCCCGCAGCACCGGTTCGATGGCGTGGCGGGCGTCGGCCAGCTGTCTGCGGGCCGCTCGCTCACCGCTAGCCGGTTCGCGCACACTCGGCCCGTGCGGCGAGATCTCCACCGGGCGTAGGTGATCGGTGTCGGGGACGGTGACCGCCGCACGAGCGGGGGTCGCCGCGCGGGTGCCCTGCAGGCGCTGTCCCACCAGATGTTTGATCGAATTCGAGGCTCGCATAATCGGTCCCACTCGCTCGGACACGGCCTCCTCGGGCGCATTCGGCTGCACGCGGCGGCCATGCGTAGAAGAAGCCCATCGTCCCATCGGAGCCCGGTGGCGTGGTACGTCACCAGGTTTCAGTTCGGCAACTCCCACCCGGATACCGCGGCTCAGCGCAGCGGCGATCCGTGTTCGAGAGCCTCCGCCGGAGCGCTGGTGTAGCGCGCCGCCTGGTAGTGATAGTCGAGATTGGCTCGGACGTACACCGTGTAGTTCTGCGCGGTGGCCAGCGTGTCGGCCCGATCTCGCCCGGTGATGCCCGCCGCGTCGAGTTCGGCCGGTAGCCGGTCGATGGCGGCGGTCATGCGGTCGATGAGCTGGGTGAGCATGCTGTTCACCAGGGTGAGCGCCTGAGATCGCGTATGCCCGTAGTGATGTTCGGCCAACAGCACCGAGTTGTAGAGATAGCTCGATGCCTCGTCGGAACCGACCGACAGCACGTCGTTGAGCAGTCCCATATGTTCGACCGCGGCTTCGCGCAGCAGTCGCACGGCGGGCAGCTGGCGGGCGGCGGCGCACAGGTCGACGCCCTCGGCGATCTCGCTGATGTCCAGGAAGACGAACAGCGCCACCGAATCTCGTCGATGCGCCCGATAGACGTCCATCTCGGGCAGGTGGTCGGTGAGCCGGCCGATGCTCTCGGTGTAGTAGGTCCACAGCCAGGCGCGGATCTCCGCACGCACCGCCTCCCGCCAGGCGGTGGAGCGCCCCGCGCACAGCCGCCGCCACAGATCCGCGAAGGCGACGGCCAGCACGCCCGAGGGCGGGTCGTCACCGTCGTAGACCGCGTTCAGGGCGGTGATGGTGTGCAAAGTTCGCCCGGGGTCCGGGATTTCGATATCGAACTGGTCGTCCACGATGAAGGCCCAGGCGGTGTACTGGCTGAGCAGCGCCAGATCGTCCGTTCCGGCCTTCGGACACCAGAGTGCGTACATTCGGGCGGGGCGGGTGCGTTCCATCCGCCGCCGCGTCGGCTCGGTCGGCACCAGGTCGTAGTGCTCGAGCCACTGCCACATCGCCTTCTCCGCCTCGGCCTCGGCGGGGTTGTGTCCCCCCGACGCGAAAGGCATGAAGAATTCGGGTTCATTCATCGAAACTGCCTATCCCCGAACCGTTTTTACCGTGAATTCGACAATACAGACGATTCGGGCACGGCGCGGCCACCGTCGGATGACGGTCGGGCCGCGAGACGGCCCTTCTCGTGTGGAAATCGTATCGAAATCGGTGCGAGCGTGACGAATCCCCCAGAAGGGACGATGGTAGCGAAGGCATGTCGCACCACCGAGCGACATACCGGCGAACCGGACGAAATGTCGCGACTGCCACCGGTTCATTCGGCGATTCCACCGCGAACGACACCGTGTCGGCGCATCCTTGGATGGCCAGCTACCGCGCGGCAATGAAGCGGCGCGGGTCGAGTGCGCACGAGGAGCGTCCCGATGGACACGGCCGATCTCATCTTCACCGGTGGCTCGATCATCACCGTCGATCCGGAGACCGAGGGCGCGACCGCCGTCGCGGTCTGCGCCGGGCGCATACTCGCCGTCGGCGGCCGGGAGGTGCTGACCCTGCGCGGACCCGGCACCGACGTGATCGAACTCGACGACCGCTGTCTGCTGCCGGGATTCGTCGAGCCGCACACCCATCCGACCCGGGACCAGATCCTGTTCAGCGAATCGGTCATCGACATCCGGCCGACGGCCTGCGCCACCGCCGAGGAGGTGCGCACCGCCATCGACAAGGCCATGGGCGACGCGCGGCCTGGACGCGCGCTGCTGTTCCACGGCCTCGATCCCGAACTCCAGCCGGGCTTTCCGGAGCCCACCCGGGAATGGCTGGACGAACTCGCCCCCGACCGGCCGATCGTCATCCGGCAGAACGCGGGCCGGATCGCCTGGGCCAACAGCGCGGCGCTGCGGCTGGCGGACCTGGGCGAGGATACGGCCGATCCGTTCGGCGGCCACTTCGAACGCGACCGGTACGGGATGCTCACCGGCAAGGCATTCGAGGAGCCCGCCATCGCGGCCGTGACCGCTCGCATCGTCGCCGACCATCCGGATCCGGCCATCGGGCTGCTGGCGCGTGAACACGAGCACTTCGCCACGCGCGGTGTGACGCTGTGCGGCGATATGGGTTTCACCGACGAGATCCGCGTCCCCACCGCCCGGCTGTATCAGCGCGGCCGCGCCAAGGTGCGCACACGCGCGTACGAAACCGCCGCACCGGGTTTGGAGACCATCTGCCCGCCCGACAACGGTGACGACATGTTCCGCCAGATCGGCATCAAACTGCTGCGGGCGTCCGACACCGCGCGGCACACCGCCGACCGACTACGCGAGCTGGTGCGCGCCTACCACCCGCACGGATGGCAGCTGGCCTGCCGCGCCCAGGACGGCGACGAAGCCACCCTGGTGCTCGACGCGTACGAGCAGGCGCTGCGGGAGTATCCGCGACCGGACCACCGGCTGCGGCTCGAACACTGCGGGGCCATGACACCCGAACAGTTCCGGCGCGCCAACCAGCTCGGCGTCACCTGCTCGCTGTTCATGGACCACCTCTACTACTGGGGCGACACCGCGACCGGAGACGACGCGGACGCCGTTCCGCCCCAGCCCGAATCCCACTGGGTGCGCGCCAGATCCGCGCTCGAGGCGGATGTGCGGATCTCCTTCCACAACGACTGTCCGGTCACCCCCGAAGCGCCGCTGCACAATATGGCCTGCGCCATCACCCGGGCCTCCCGCCGGGGCCGCGTCCTCGCCCCGGACGAGGGCGTCAATCTGGAGCAGGCCATTCGCGCCCAGACCCTGGACGCCGCGTATCAGCTGTTCGCCGACGACATCACCGGTTCGATCACACCCGGCAAGTACGCCGATCTCGTTGTGCTGGACGTGGATCCGTACACGGTGGCCCCGGACGAACTGCCCGAGATCGGCGTGCGGGCGACCTACCTGGCGGGCGTGGCCACCCATCGGCGGTGCTAGCGCACCCCGCTCAGCAGCTCCAGCATGCCGGACACCGCCGCGGGCCAGGTGAACTGCTCGGCCCGGGTGCGCGCGGCGCAGCGGCGCAGGGCCGGTGGCCGCGCCAGCACATCGGTGACGGCCCGCGCGAAGGCGTCCGGATGGTCGGCGGCGACCGCGCCGCAATCGGCGGTCACGATATCGGCCAGCGCTGAGGACCGGCTCGCCACCACCGGCGTCCCGGCGGCGAGCGCCTCCAGCGCCGCCAGCCCGAAGGTCTCGTGCGGACCGGGAGCCAGGGACACGTCGGCGGTGGCCAGCAGTGTCGCCAAAGCCGCACGGTCGTCGATGAATCCGGCGAAGTGCACCGCGGGACGGCCGTCCGCCAGCGCGGGAATGCCGCGGGCGCGCCGTTGCAGGGCGTCGCGGCGCGGACCGTCCCCGGCCACGATCAACCGGGCGTCCAGGCCCTCGCGGCGCAGCGCGCCCACCGCCTCGATACTGCGGTCCACCCGCTTCTCCACCGACAGCCGCCCGCAGTGCACCAGCAGCGGCAGATGGTCGGCGGCCAGATCGGTGCGCAGCCGCCGATCGTGTCGCAGGGGGCTGAACAGGTCGAGATCCACTCCGAGCGGCACCATCTCGACATTGGGCGCGTCGATGCGCTCGAACTCGGCGCGGGCGAACGCCGTCGTGCAGACCACCATGTCGTACTCGCGCGCGGTGCGCCGATTGGCGATATCGGCGGCGCGGCGTGCCGCCGGCCCGGGCAGCACCTGCCCCAGCAGCCGGTCCAGGCGTTCATGCGAGATCATGATCGAGGCCACGTCGCGGGTGCGGGCCCAGCGCCCGAAACCGCGCAGGGTCAGCCGGTCGGAGACCTCCAGCGCGTCGGGCCGCAGGCCCGCCAGCACATCGGCGACGCGCCGCGGATCGGCGGCCCGGTAGCCGCCGGTGAACGGAATCCGCGCGGCGGGCACGGTGATCCGCAGCGTCCCCGACGGCAGCACCTCCTCGGCGCGTCGCGGCCCCGGCACGATGAGCACGACCTCGTGCCCCGCCGCCGCGTAGCCATCCCCCAGATGGTGCAGCGCGGTCCGCAGGCCACCGGAGCGCGGACCGTAGAAGTTCGCCAGCTGCACAATGCGCACGCCGCCGATCGTGCAGGGCGCGGTGTTCCCGATGGCACCTCCACGCCCAACGGGACGTGAACAGCAGCGGAATACCGTTCGACCCCGAGGGGCGGCCGAACCGGCGGCGACGGTGTGGTCCGACATGCGACGATAGCGGGGTGAGGCGCGTGGTTTCCGCCCATATCGACGTCCGTGTGCACGCGGACACCGCCCTGGAATTCCAGATCGCCGTCGCCCGCCGGCCCGGTATCTCTCTCGCCGAGACGCTGCGGTTCGAACTGGATGGACGCGGCGTGCTGGCCCGCGAGATCAGCGGATCGCACGGCACCCGCATCCACGTGCTGGGCGCCCGCGCCGGCGAGCTGCGGGTGCGCTATCACGCCGTGGTGAGCGGGACGGCGACGCCGGAGCCGATCACCGACTACGACCTCGCGCTGTACCTGCGGCCCAGCCGGTTCGCCGAATCCGACAAGCTGCTCGGCTTCGCGGCGGCCGAATTCGGATTGGGCATAGGCGATTCCGGAACCGCCGACCGGGTGGCGGAGTGGGTCGGCACCCGCATTCGCTATGTCACCGGCAGCAGCGGCCCCAGCGACGGCGCGGTGGAGACGCTGTTGGGCGGGGCCGGGGTGTGCCGCGATTTCTCCCATCTGGTGGTGGCGCTGTTGCGGGCGGTGGGTGTGCCCGCCCGGGTCGCGGCGGTGTACGCGCCGGGCTGTGTGCCGATGGACTTCCACTCCATCGCCGAGGCCTACGTGGACGGCCGATGGCTGGCCCTGGATCCGACCGGGCTGGCCCCGCGCTCGACCATGGTCCGCATCGCCACCGGGCGCGATGCCTCCGATATCGCCTTTCTGGACAATCACGGCGGTGATATCACCGTCGACGGGCTGCGGGTGGACGCGAGCGTGGACGGTGCCCTGCCGTGGGACGACCGTGGTCGGACTGTCATCCTCGGCTGATAGCTTGGGGATACCGGGGGGCTGGTTCTGGCGTCATCCGGGGTGCGGCGGGCTGGATGGGATGCGACGGATGGATGCGAAGAACGCACGGCGACTGTGGACCGCGCTGGCGGTGGTGGGGCTGATGGTGATCGCGATGACGGCCGCGCTGGTGGGCCGGTCGCTGCCCGGTGCGACGATCGCGGGAACGGCGCTCCCGGCCGCACCGGGGCTGGTCCCAGCGACCGCGCCGGTGCCGACCACACCGGGCACCACCACCGTGATCGAACCCGATCCGCTCACCCTGCTGCGGCCCGGGGACTGCGTCGCGCTGCCGCCCGACGAGACCGATCCGCCGGAGCCCGCGGAGTGCACCTCGCTGGCCGCGAACTACCGGGTGTTGCAGACCGGGCCGGAGCCGTGCACCGGTCCGCTGTACAAGGTCGAGGCCAGCAGCCGCGACCGCGCCGGGAACTACAACTACCACCTGTGCCTGGCCTACGACTGGCGTGCCGGAATGTGTTACGAGACCACGGATATGAACGATCCGGTCAAAGTGGACTGTGCCACGCCGGGACCGCATGTGGTGCGGGTGACGGCGGTCTTCGAGAACAGCCTCGACGGAACGCGGTGCCCGACCGACCAGCACGGCGCGGTGGCGATCACCTGGGACAAAAGGATGCTGACGGTCTGTTTCCGCGGAGGTGACGACCCTGGTCGGTAAGCGGTTCGATCCGTGCGGTCCGGTGTCGCGAATACCGTTGTATGGCGCTGGATTTGATCGTGCCCGTCGTCGTGCCGATCCTGTTCGCGGGCGTGGCGGTGGCGGTATTCCTGGTCGGTGACCGGCTGCGGCCCGAGTCGTGGCGGCACGAGGACGAGGAGTCCGGGCATTCGTTCGTCCTGGACCTGGTGAACATGTTCTTCGCCGCGGTGGTGGCCTTCGTGGTGGTGATCGCCTGGCAGGAGTACGACAACGCGCACGCGCACACCGTCGAGGAGGCCAAGGCGCTCATCGAAGTCCATGCGGCGGCCGGCGATCTGCCCGAGGCCGAGGGCACCCGGGTGCGGGAACTGGTGCGCGACTACACCGACGAGGTGATGTCGGGGGAGTGGGCGGTCATGGCCGCCGAGGGGCGGCTGAGCGCCGCCGCGCAGGAGCTGCTCGACGAGGTGGAAGCGGCCGTGGAGGCGGTGCGCTCGACCGATCCGTTGGTGGTCGCGGCCCGCGCCGACGCGCTCGACGCGCTCGACACCGTGGGCGAGGCCCGCTTCGAACGCGCCCTCACCGCCGAGTACCGCATGCCCCGATTCCTTTATCTCGCACTGTGGTTGGCCACCGCCATGCTGTTGTGCGGGACCGTGCTCTCCGGGGTGGTGGTCACCCGGCGCAGCGTGATCATGACCGCGCTCTTCGGGTTGGTGGTGGGCGGCGTGATCCTCGCGGTTTACCAGCTCGACCAGCCGTTCTCGGGCGCGAACGTGGTGCCGACGGACGCCTTCGAACTGGCGCGCACGCGCTTCGAATCCGGCGACTAGCGGAACGGGACCGCATATGACAACCGACTCGACAGGCGGCCGAACCCGCGCCGCGGCACGGCGATTCGCCTTGGCACTGCCACTCGCAGCAGTATTGCTCGCGCTGCACCCGGCTCCACTGCCCGCCGACCCCGGCCCGAGCGCGACGCCCTTCTCGAGCGAACTGCCCGCACTGGGCGAGCTGATCACCGGCAGCGCATCGAGCAGCGGCGCCATGCCCGGCAGCGCTGACGGTCTCGGCCCGCCCGACACTGGCGACGCCACCACCGGCAGCCCACTGCAACTCGGCCCCGGCAGCACTGCCACCTGGGCGGACGGCGGCGCGACCGGCGGTATCGGTGCGCCCGAAACCGCCGGTATCCCAGCGCTTTCGACCGCGACCGAGCCCCGCGGCGGACCCGACACTTCGATCGGCCTCGAACCCGCCGACCGCCCGGTGCTGCCGGGCGGGGCCGAGCCATACAGCAGCGTCGGGCCTTTCGGTCATGGTGGGGCACCGGGTAGCGCTGAGGCACCGGATAGCGTAGGGGCACCGGATAGCGCAGGGGCACCGGCTAGCGCAGGGGCGTCGGGCGGTCCCGCAACGGACGGGGATCCCGAATCACATGGTGGTGTGGCGGATCGTAGTGGGGGAAGCGCCATGGTTGCCGATGGGGCGGATGTCGGGTACGGGGGTGGCGGCGATATCGCGGTCGGCGCGGCCGACACTCCCTACGCCACCGGTGGCGGGGCGGGGACGGCCGGGGAGCTGATGGGGTTCGAGTCCGGGAGTGTGGCCACCGCGTGTGCGGGTAGCGCTGTGCTTGGAAGTGCCGCACTGGCGGCGGGGTCGGTGGCGGGGTCGGGCGGGTCCGGGTCGCTGGTGCCCGGGCTGCTCGTCGGCGGTGGGTCGAGCGGGTCGGGTGCGGGCAGCGTGGTGGTGGGCAGTGCGGCTGCCGGGAGTGCGCTGCTGACCTGTCTACTGCTCTTGCCCGTGCCCGAATCGCCCGGGATTCCGCTCGAGCTCGGGCCCGCTGCCGTACCGCCGGTCGCCATGCCGCCGGAGCCGCAGGTTCCGGTGCGGACGCCGGAAACACCCGCCCGGACACCGCTCGAACCGGCGATTCCGGTGGTGGCGGCACCGGCCCCGCGCCCGCCCGCACCGCCCGCGGCCGCCCCGGACACCGGGTGGACGGCGCTCCAGATGATGACCGTCCTGATCATCACGCTCATCGCGGCGGCACGGGTGCGTGCGCTGCGGATTCCGCGCGCCTGACTTCGTCCACCGTGTACTCGGCGGTGGAGCGGGTATCCGCCAGCTGTGATCAGCGCGGCTCCTCGTATCGACGCCCGCGGCGGCGATCTGCTGCCGAACCCGCTTCGGGCTGTACCGTGGTGGCGACCTCGTCGACGACCACGAGGCTGCCGTCGGCCGCGAGTCGTATCGCCCGGATCCGCGGATCAGCCACCGCTATCGGATCCACCGCCGGTACACGGCCGACAACCTATCGAGAAGTACTGGAGCCGAACCCCATTCATCGGGAGCCTGATATGACATTCGACGACCCCCGCGACAGCGGGCGGCGACTACGCGACGACGATATTCGCGTCACCTCCGGAAAGACCACGCTGACAGGGCATCTCACCATTCCGGAGCGGCCGATGGGTTTGGTCGTCTTCGCGCACGGCAGCGGCAGCGGGCGGTACAGTCCGCGCAACCGGCACGTGGCGGCCGTGCTGGACCGGGCCGGAATCGGCACGCTGCTGGTCGATCTGCTCACGCCGAACGAGGAAGCCGCGCGCGCCAACGTCTTCGATATCGAACTGCTGGCGCGGCGACTGGCCGATGTGACCCGCGCGCTCGCCAAGGAGAGCCGCACCGAGGGCCTGGCGCTGGGGTACTTCGGGGCCAGCACCGGCGCGGCCGCGGCCCTGTGCGCGGCCGCCGATCCCGAGCTGGGCGTGCGCACCGTGGTGTCGCGCGGCGGACGGCCCGATCTGGCCGGTGCCGCGCTGTCCCGGGTGCAGGCGCCCACCCTGCTAATCGTCGGCGGTGACGACCCGCTGGTACTGGAGCTGAACCACGGTGCGCAGGCGGCCATGACCTGCGAGACCGAGATGCGGGTGATCCCCGGGGCCAGTCACCTGTTCGTGGAGGAGGGCACCCTCGACCAGGTCGCGATGCTCGCCCGCGACTGGTTCACCACCCGTCTCGCCCCGGCGACCGCCGCCAGCTGATCGCCGCGGATGGCGGATCGAGGGCGGGGTGCACCACCCCCCGCCACCGCGCGAAACAGCCTGCCGCCCACGACGGACACGCTGTCGCCGGATGGAGGCCGGGCACCGGCCGCGGCCTCCGGGCGGGCGACGCGTCCCGTCAGGCGTGCAACCGCACCGGCAGGCGCTGGTGACCATTGGACACGAAGCTGACCACGGGCTCGTACCCGGATGGTTCGGCGGCCAGGCGCATGTCCGGGAAGCGCTCGAACAGCGCGGGCAGGGCGATGGCCGCCTCCAGCCGGGCCAGGGGAGCGCCGATGCAGTGGTGCGCGCCGTGGCCGAAGGCGACATGCTGATCCTTGGTGGCGCGGTGCACGTCGAACGCGTCGGCGTCGGCGCCGTGGATCTTCGGATCGCGGCTGGCGGCGGCGTAGGAGGCGAGGATCGCCTCGCCCTTGGGGATGCGGAAGCCGTCGATGTCGATGTCCTCCACGGCATAGCGCAGCGGCAGATGCGCGACCGGCGACTGATAGCGCAGTGCCTCCTCGATCACATCCGACCACGGCACCCGGCCCGCGCGGACGTCGGCGAGCTGCTCGGGGTGGTTCAGCAGTGCGAAGATGGCCTGGTCGAGCAGGTTCACCGTGGTCTCGTGCCCGGCATTGATGACCAGCATGAGGGTGTCGCAGAGTTCCTTGTCGGTCAGCTGCGAACCGTCGTCGTCGCGGGTGTTGATGAGGACGCTGGTGATGTCCTCGCCCGGAGTCTCCCGCCGGAAGGCGACGAGTTCGCCGACGAGCCGGAACATTTCGAGATAGTTGGCCTGCGCCTGCTCGGCGGTGAAGGTGCCGTCGAAGAAGCCGTCCACGCACTTGTGCATGGCCGGGCCGAGATGGTCCGGAATGCCGATGAGCTCGCTGATCACCCGGATCGGCACCGGGTAGGCGTAGCGCGCCCGCAGATCCACCACCGCGTCGGCCGGTTCGGCGGCCAGTTCGTCGAGCAGGGCCGCGGTGATCTCCTCGATGCGCTCGCGCATCGCCGTGGTGCGGCGGTGGGTGAAGGCGGGGGAGACCAGTTTGCGCAGTCGGCGGTGGTCGGCGCCGTAGGCGGTGAACATATTGTCCACCGCCACCCACGGCAGCAGCGGCCACGATTCGGTGATCTCGCCGTTGATGAAGGCCGACCAATGCTGGCGCGGATCCTTGGAGACGCGCGGATCGGCCAGCAGTCCCTTGAGGATCGCCTGGTCGGTCACCGACCAGGCGGGTACGCCGCCGGGCAGTTCGATCAGCGCGATCGGGCCGCGCTCGCGGATCCGCGCGTTCTCACCTTGGATATCCGTGCCCGTCGGGTCCAGGACGATCGGGTCATACTCCATCGGACAACTCCTTAAACCGAATTCAGCGGAGGGGACGGTGGGAAGACGACCGGCAGCGACGCCATGGCGCGGTGGAAAGGCCCCGGCCGCCAGACGATCTCGTCGGGGGTGACCGCCAGCCGCAGTTCCGGCAGCACATCGAGCAGCTGGTCGATGGCATCCTGAACCACCAGGTAGGCAACCGATTTGGCGGGGCACGCGTGCGGTCCGGCGCTCCATGCCAGATGGGAGCGGTTGCCGGTGCGGTCGCCGCCGCGAATCCGGGGATCGTTGTTGCAGCCCGCCAGGCTGATCACCACGGGCTGGTGTGCGGGCAGCCAGGTGTTGTCGATGAGGATCGGCTGGCGCGGGTAGCTGATGCTGAAGTTCGCCATCGGCGGGTCGTTGAACAGCACCTCGTCGAGCGCGTCGCGGGTGGACAGGCTGCCGGTGAGGAACCCGCCCGCGAACCGGTCGTCGGTGAGCATGAGCAGCAGCGTGTTGGTGATCAGGTTCTGCTGCGGTTCGATGCCCGCGCCGTAGAAGCTGATGAGCTGGTAGAGCATTTCCTCGTCGGTGAGGTTGGCCGGATGGCTCGCCATGCGCGAGGTGACGTCGTCGGCGGGCTCGGCCCGGCGCAGCGCGATGAGCTCCATGAGCGCCTCGCTCAGATGCTGCATACCCCAGGCGGCGTTGACGGTGTCGAACAGCGCCGCCATCCCGGTGGCCACCCGCTGCCCCAATTCCGCCGAGCAGCCCACCATTTGGTTGAGCACCTCGAAGACCAGCGGAAAGGCGTACTGGCTCACCAGATCCGCCGATCCGGTCTCACAGAAGGAGTTGATCAGCGGGGCCGCGACCTGCTCGACGGTGATGTGCAGGGTGTGCAGGTCGATGCCGTCGATACCGGCGACGTAGCTCTGCCGGTAGCGGGCGTGCGTGGGCCCGGCATTGCGCAGGGCATTCGGGTACCACTGCATCATCGGCTTGACCGGGCACTCGTCGGGCACCGACTGCTGCCAGGTGCGCGGATCGGCGGGGAAGTGTTCCGGGTCGTTGAGGATGCGCAGCGCCGTCTGATAGCCGATCACCAGCGTGGCGGGCACGCCCGGGGCCAGTTCGATGGGGACGAGCGAACCGTACTTGTCGCGCATCTCCCGGTAGGCCCGGTGCGGATCGGCCGCGAACTCCTCCGAGTGCAGCACCATATGCGGGCCGGCGGAGTCGACGGGCGATCCGTACTGGACGGGTAGGGCATCCGTGGTGGCACCGAAGCGCGGTGAGGAAGTGGTCAAAGGGGTAGCTCCAAATAGTGGGACAGCCGATCTATCACCCGAGACCATCTCACATTCCTTGCTGCCCTACCGATTTCGCCTGTCCACGCTAGCACCCGGACAGCGAACCGGCTTCTCGTGCGCGGCGGCCGGTAGTCGGAAGCCCACGCGCGCACCGCCTTCGGGGTGGTTGTCGGCGTGCGTCACGCCGCCGTGCGCGGTGACGATATCGCGGACAATGGCCAGGCCCAGGCCGGATCCGGGGGCGGAGCGGGTGGCGTCGGCGCGATAGAACCGGCCGAAAACGGCCTCCCGGTCGGAGTCGGCGATCCCGGGGCCGTGGTCCCGAACGGTGAGATCGGCCGCGCACACGGCGATCTCGACCGGGGTGTCGGGCGGACCGAATTTGAGTGCGTTGGCAATGAGATTGTCGACGCAGCGGGCCAGGGCGCGCGGACGGCCGGAGACCGGCACCGGGTCGGTGACGGTGAGGATGACGGCGCGTCCGCTGCGGCGGCGGACGCGGTGCGCGCACTCCCGCGCCACCTCCGCCAGCGACAGGGTTTCGGGCTCCTCGGCGGCGTACTGATCGGTGGCCAGATCGACCAGCTCCCGGACCAGTTCGTCCAGTGCCTTCGCCTCCTGGACCAGGGTGGCCAGCACCTGGGCCTCGTCCTCGGGGGCCAGCCGTCCCCGGGCGCGCTGGAGGAGTTCGGCGCTGCCGCGCACCGAGGTGAGCGGGGTGCGCAGTTCGTGCCCGGCGTCCTCGGCCAGGCGCTGCTGCTGCGCCCGCGCGAACCGCAGCGCGGCGAGCATGGTGTTGAAGCTGCGGGTCAGTTCGCCGACCTCGCCGGACTCGGCCCGCGGCAGGGTGACGGTGAGGTCCTGGGTGCTGGCGATGCGGTCGGTGGCGGCGGCCAAGCGGCGGATCGGCCGCAGGATGCGGCCGATGGCCAGCCAGCACAGCAGCGCCGCCGCCAGCAGTGCCACCGCGGTGATGGCGGCCGTGCGCCACAGGAATTCGCGGTCGATGCGTTCCACATCCGCGTAGTTCTGGCTCACCATGACCGCGCCGCCACCCGGACGGCCCTTGGTGAGCACGCCGTAGCCGATGCCGTCGACCTCGATCTCGGTCTCGTTGCGTCCGCTCCCGGCGGCGGCGACGGCGCGGTCGGCCGCGGTGACCGGCAGTGGCGCTCGTCCCGGGACCAGAGGGAGCACCGTGCCGTCCGGCAGCAGCAGCTGTTCGGTCATATCCGGGCGGACCGGCAGCGGTGCGTCCGCCGCCAGCAGGGCCGCGACGGTGTCGGCGCGATCGGCCAGGCCGCGGTCGACCTGGTCGGCCACCAGCGGGCTGACATTGCGGTACGCCATCACGATGGTGACCACGATGGCGACCGTGACCGCGAACACCGCGACGAGAGTGATTCGGGTGCGCAGCATTACGCGGGCCGGATGGTGTAGCCGACATTGCGGACGGTGTGGATGAGCCGAACCGCCCCGCCCGCTTCGGTTTTGCGCCGCAGGTAGCCGATATACACGTCCAGGGACCGGGATTCGGTGTCGAAGTCGAATCCCCAGATGTCCTCGTAGATGCGGCTGCGCGGCAGCACCAGGCGCTCATTGCGCATGAGCAGTTCCAGTACGTCGAATTCGGTGCGGGTGAGTTCCAGATCCCGGCCGCCCCGGCGCACCTCGCGGGTGGCCGGATCCAGGGTGAGGTCGGCGACGGTGAGGGCGCGCTGTTCCGGATCGGGTGCGCTGCGCCGCAGCAGCGCCCGCAGCCGGGCCAGCAGTTCCTCGGTGTCGAAGGGTTTGGCCAGGTAGTCGTCGGCCCCGGCGTCGAGTCCGGCGACCCGGTCGCCGACCTGGTGCCGGGCGGTGAGCACCAGGATCGGCAGTCGGTCGCCGCGGCGGCGCAGCACCCGGCACAGCGAGAGTCCGTCCAGTTCCGGCATGACCACATCCACCACCGCCAGATCCGGCCGCTGGGCCGCCAGCACGGTGAGCGCCGCGCTGCCGTCGGCGGCCTGGAGTACCCGGTAGCCCTCGAAGCGCAGCAGCTGGTCCAGGGTGCTGCGGACGTTCGGGTCGTCCTCGACAATGAGAACGGTGGGGGCGGTCGGTATGTTCACTGGCTCATTCTGCCGGTCACGGGCGTCGAACATGACGGTCGCGGACTCAGTCGGTGACCGGCGTCACCGGGATCGGCGCGATGGATCGCACGCAGTCGGTGGCGCCGGGCGTGCCGGTGCGCAGGAACGTCGTCACCAGACCGGAGACGCAGCCGCCCGGCACCAGATCCGGCACATGGCCCACATTCGGCACCGAGACGAAGGTGGCGCGGGGGAACTTCGCCGCCACCCGCACGCCATTGGCATCCGGGGTGATGGCGTCCAGGTCACCGGAGAGCACCAGCACGGGCACGTCCGGAAGCGGTTGGGCGGCATGGTCGATACGGGTGGTGGCGGGCCAGCCCAGGCAGATGTCGCCGCCGTCGCGCTGGGCCGCCGAGAACCCGGCGGCGCTGAAGGCCCCGGCCTCCCCGGCCGCCGCCACGGCCCGGCGGTACCGCTGTTCACGCTCGGCCACCGGGGCGTCCGGGGACCAGATCGTCGGGTAGTCGTTGCAGGCCACGGCGAGGTAGAGGTCGATGTTCTCCATGACCGGCGAGGTCGCGGCGCGGACCGCGAAGGCGCGCAGGGGAGCGTCGTCGCCGCGCACCGCCGCACGCAGCGCGGCGGGGACGGTGCCCAGGACGGGGTCGGGATCGCTGCCGACCCCGGAGGTGGCGGCCTCGAAGAGCAGGCTGGCGAACTTGTCCTCGGTCAGCGTGAACGGGCGCTCGGCGGGGACGGGCAGCGGGTCGGTGCGCAGGCGGGCGTTCACCGCACGCAGGTCCGCGACGGCGGCCGCGCCGTCACAGACGCCGCCGCGGTCGCAGATGCGCTGTAGCGCCAGCGACACCGCTTCGGCGTTCGGGCGGTTGAGCGTGTCGAAATCGTGCGGGTACGCACCCGACAGCACCATGGACTGGACGTGGTCCGGGTGGCGCTGGGCGTAAACCGGCAGCAGGTAGGTGCCGTAGGAGATGCCGTACAGCACCACCTTCGGAATGCCGAGTTCGGTTCGGACGGCATCGAAGTCGTCCACGGTGGCGGCGGAGGTGTAGCCCGCCGCGCGGGGGCCGAGCAGCTCGCCGCAGTGAGTCGCCGTCCGGCGCTGCTCATCTCGCGGCAACGTGAGGAAATCCCGGTCGGGGACACCGCAATCCAGCGGAGTGGACAGGCCGGTGCCGCGCGGGTCGATGAGCAGCAGGTCGTGGTCGGTGAGGAGATCGCCGTCCACGGCGGCCAGGGCCATATCGGCGTGCTCGATGAGCGGGACGCCGGGACCACCCGGATTCGGCAGGATGGTGCCCGCGGCGGGGGAATCCAGGTCGGTGCGTTGGATCCGGGCATAGGCGACCCGGATGGTGCCCAGGTCGGGGTCGCCGGGCACCAGGTCGCGCTCCACCGTGCCGCAGTCGACGCGGTGGGTGTCGAGGGTAGGGCACCACGGTGGGGTAGCGGAGGCGTGCGGGCTCGCGGAGGTCTGCGAGCCCCCGGAGGGCGCGGTGCTTCCCGAGGGCTGTGCGCCGCCGCACGCGGTGAGGGTGCTGATCGCCACCAGTGCGGCGGCGACGGTGGTCAGGGCTGTTCGTGCCGTTCTGCGCATGTCGGTCGGGTCTTTCGCCATGGTGCCTCCCGGTTGAGGCACGACAGCGATGGTGGTGGGGGAAGGTCAGACCGGTGCGAAAGGAACGGCAAAGGTGTGTAAGAAGGTTGCGGCGCTGGCGGGTGTCCGCGCCCCGGGATTACAGCGTGACCGGGTAGGTGGGTTCCTGGATCTCCGGCTTGATGCGCTGTTCGACGAAGATGCCGTGCCAGATCATGAAGACCAGCAGGGTCCACAGGCGGCGGCTGTGGTCGGAGGTGCCCGCGCGGTGGGCGTCCAGCATGCCCAGCACGGCGGTCTTGTCGAGCAGGTGGTCGGTGGCGGAGTCGGTGATCTGCTGGCGCGCCCAGTCGTAGAGCTCCGGGCCGCGCAGCCAATGCCGCAGCGGGACGGGGAATCCGAGCTTGGCGCGGTGCAGGACGTGCGGGGGCACGATGTCCTCCAGCGCGCGGCGCAGGGCGTACTTGGTGGTGTCCTTGGTGATCTTCTGATCCACCGGGATCTTCTCGGCGACCGCGAAGACCTCCGGATCCAGGAACGGCACCCGCAGCTCCAGCGAATTGGCCATGGTCATCTTGTCGGCCTTGACCAGGATGTCGCCGCGCAGCCAGGTGAACAGGTCCAGATGCTGCATGCGTGCCACCGGATCCCAGTCACGGCCCTGCATGGCCCAGATGGGATCGGTCACATCGCGATGCGTCCACTCGGGGCGGAAATCGCGCAGCACCGAACGCAATTGGGCGTCGTTGAAGCTGCGGGCATTGCCGTAGTAGCGGTCCTCGAGGGTCAGCGAACCACGGTGCAGCAGACTCTTGCCGCGGGTGCCGTCGGGAATGCGCTCCGACAGTCGGCCCGCCAGGCGGCGCAGCGGCTTGGGCAGATACTCGAACGGCTTCAGCGACAGCGGTTCCCGGTAGATGGTGTAACCACCGAACAGTTCGTCGGAACCCTCGCCGGACAGCACCACCTTGACGTGCTTACGGGCCTCCTTCGCCACGAAATACAGCGGCACCAGCGCTGGATCGGCCACGGGTTCGTCCAGGTACCAGACGATCTCGGGAATGGAGGCGGCGAACTCCTCGGGGCTCACGGTGCGGATGTAGTGCTTCGCGCCGATGGCGGCGGCGGTCTCGGCGGCCACGTCGGCCTCCGAGTAGCCCTCGCGCTCGAACGCCGAGGTGAAGGTGAGCAGATTCGGATTGTGCCGGATGGCCAGCGCCGCGATGGCGGTGGAATCGATACCGCCGGAGAGGAACGCGCCGACCGTGACGTCCGCGCGCATATGCTTGGCCACCGAATCCTCCAGGGCCTCGGCGATCTCGCGATAGCGGTACTCGGCGGTATTCGGGCGCTGCGCCGCCGGACGCGGACGCGTGGTGGGCGGCTGCGCGGTCACCTCGCCGGGCTTCGCGAAGGGCACCACCCGGAAACGCGGATCGAAGTAGCGCGTGATCCTCGGGGCCTGCCCGGGCTCCACCCACGCGTAGCAGCCCGACTCCAGCCGCCGCACATCCCGGTGCAGGGTCTCCGGCTCGGGGACGTACTGCAACACCGTGTAGTGCTCGAGCGCGCGCGGGTCGAGCGCATCGCTCAGCCCGAGCTGGGGGAGCAGGTCCAGCAGGCTCTTCTTCTCGCTGGAGAAGGCCGTACCGCCCGGACCGGTGGCCAGGAACAGCGGCTTGATGCCGAACGGATCGCGGGCGATGAACAGCCTGCGGGTCTCGGTATCCCAGATCGCGAAGGCGAACATGCCGCGCAGACGAGCCGCCGCCTCCGGACCCCAGTAGTGGAAGGCCGCCGCGATGGTCTCGGTATCGCCCTCGGTGGCGAACATGGGCTCGGCGCCGAACTCGGCGCCGTGCTCGGCGGTCAGCTGCTCGCGCAGTTCGAGATAGTTGTAGATCTCGCCGTTGAAGGTCATGGCGTAGCGCTGCCGGTTCTCCGGCGGCCCCCAGCGCAGCGGCTGGTGCGAATGCTCGATATCGATGATCGAAAGACGGTTGAAACCGAACACCATGTGCTCGTCGTGCCAGGTGCCCCGCTCGTCCGGGCCGCGATGGCGCTGGCAGACCAGCGCCTCGTGCAGCTGCGCCGCGATGGCTTCGGCAGTGGTCCCCTCCGGAGCGCCGGAAGTGTCAACGGTCAGATAGCCGAGCAGTCCACACACTGCGACGAAAACCTCGCTTCGGGAGTCAAGGGAACACCGTGCCCCCGGACGGGGCGGGTACGACGAAACTCAATGCCCGAGTATGCCGTATCTTTGGCCCTCCGCTGCGCTCCGGGCGGGTTCGCGGCGCTGGA